>JAHEIO010000178.1 GCA_024639325.1 Gammaproteobacteria bacterium | reverse complement strand
CGCGAAAAATCGCTCCCGGCGATTTTTTCAGCCCGGCGTTCATCGGCACCTGTCCTGCGCAATCGCTCGGGATCCTGGTGAGAAATGCGGGCTAGAGGTGACTTCATTCATCGAAATCTGCCGGCGCCAAGACTCTGGTCTCCTGCTGGATCAGACACCGCACCTGAACGTGACCCCGCACGCGTCTGTGGGCGACGGTGACGCCTACGTGCCGACGACGCTGGAGCCGGTTTTCCGCAATATGCGGCGTTACCTTGCGGGTGAACCGCTGGTCGACGCGGCGCGCCCGGAACCGGGCTATTGATCGACCTACCAAAACCAACAATCAAAACCGGAGCTGAAGGAGGAAACAAATCATGGCTTACATCGTTCCCGCCACCATGCAGGACGCACTGCCCGATCCTGCGCTAGTCGCGCACAAAAAATCCGAACTGGAACGGGCCGGCGTGAAATATGTTCTGTCCTGCTGGATCGATCTGCTCGGGATACCAAAGACCAAGCCCGTGCCGCTGGCTGAATTCGAGGCGCTGTGCGCGGGCAGGGGCCCGCAGTTTGCAGTCCACTCCATATCGTTCGTGCCCGAGCTGGGTCCGTCGGATTCCGACCAGATTCCCGTACCGGATCTCGACACGCTCATGGTATGCCCGTGGGACCCGACCTGTGCATGGGTGTTTGCGGACCTGTGGTGGGAGGACAGGCCTTACAACCTGTGCCCGCGTCTGGCCATGAAGCACGCCGTTCAGAGCGCCCACGAAGCCGGGTATACCGTACATGCCGGGGTGGAGCCCGAGTTCATAGTGATGAAATGGCACGAGGGAGAGCCCGTCAAGGCCCTGGACGACGACCCGCTTCCGGGTTCGGGACTGCGCCCGCGGCGACAGGCATTCGGTTACGACGCCGAGTATTCGATTGACTCCATGGGTTTTCTGGGTGAGCTCATCGACATCCTGGGTAGACTCGGCTGGGGGCTTCACGATGTCGTCGCCGAGGGCGCCTACTCGCAATTCGAATTGGACTTCAGCTACACCGACGTGCTCGGGATGGCCGACCGGCTGGTGTTCCTGCGTGTACTGCTCAAGGAGATCGCGAAGAAGCACGGAATGTTCGTCACGTTCATGCCCAAGCCGACCACCGGCGACTGGCGCTCCGGGGCGCACATGAACACCTCAATACAGCCGACGGCCCAGCCCGGT
The DNA here is from genome assembly GCA_024639325.1 of Gammaproteobacteria bacterium. GTDB lineage: Bacteria > Pseudomonadota > Gammaproteobacteria > Arenicellales > JAANXG01 > JAHEKE01. The sequence goes on along the minus strand of JAHEIO010000178.1, from coordinate 3,710 downwards.
CGTAACATCTTCGAGCAGGACGGGAAATGGTCGCCTGATGCATATCACGCGGTGGCGGGTCTGCTGCGCCACGGCGGCGCGCTCACCGCACTGGCCTGCTCCACGGTCAATTCATACAATGGCCTGGTGCCCAAGGTGGGCGGCTTCGAGGGCGGCGTATACACCTGGGCACCGACGCACATGACCTACGGTTACAACAACCGGTCCGCGATGCTGCGCCTGCCCCAGAATCGCTTCTGCATCGAGAACCGTGCCGCCGACATGTGCATGAACCCCTATTTTGGTCTGGGCATGAGCATCATGTGCATGGTCGAGGGCCTGACCCGTAAATTCGACCCGGGGGAACCTCTAAATCAGGACCTGTACCTGATGTCGGAGGACGACATCGCTAAGTCCGGGGCGCAGCGGCTGCCGCGCAACCTGCTGGAGGCGACGGAGATCTTGAGGACCGACGATTTGGCGCGGGATTTCCTCGGCGAGACCATGCTGGATTCTTATCTAAAGTACAAGGTGGACGAGTGGGAGAGATACCATCAGACTACGACGGACTGGGAGATGCGGGAGTACCTTCGCTTGTACTGAAGCGGATGCTTTATCGCGCTTGATGGTTCGCTTATGACAACGGACCACGAAACATTCCGGCTTGGAAACGTGACTTTGCAGTCCGGTGAGGTGCTGCCGGACGCCTGGCTTGCTTACAAGACCTACGGCGCACTCGACGACTCCGCGTCCAACGTCGTGGTTCTGCCCACCTTTTACACCGGAACCCACCGACGCAACGAGGGCTTTTTCGGTGCCGGGCGCGCCATCGACCCCGCCCGGCACTTCATTGTTTCCGTCAACATGTTCGGCAACGGCCTGTCGTCCTCGCCCAGCAACACACCGCCGCCGCACGACGGGCCAAGGTTCCCTGGAACCACACTGTTCGACAACGTCGCCTGCCAGCACCGACTGCTGACGGAGCGGCTCGGTGTCGAACGAATCGCCCTGGTAGCGGGCTGGTCGATGGCGGGCTGCCAATCCTACCAATGGGCGGTGCAGTATCCCGATTGGGTGGACGCGATACTGCCGTTCTGCGCATCCGCCAGGACCTCGATCCACAACTGGGTATTTCTCGAAGGCGTCAAGGCCGCCCTGCTCGCCGACGCGGACTTCGCGAGGGGCGATTACGGCTCGCCCCCGGTAACAGGACTCAAGGCCTTCGGCCGTGTTTACGCCGGATGGGCTTTTTCGCAAACGTTTTACCGGGAAAAGCTGTTCGAGCGTTTGGGTTATGACAGCGCCGGGGCGCTGCTCGACGCATGGGGTGAAGATCATCTCGATTGGGATGCCAACGATCTGCTGGCCAAGCTATGGAGCTGGCAGCAGGGCGATATCAGTGCCAACGCGATCTATGGCAACGACTTCGAAGCGGCGCTGAAATCGATTCGGGCGCGGGCCATCCTGGTGCCTTGCAGCAGCGATCTGTACTTTCCGCCGGAAGACAACGCTATCGAGGCGGCGTTCATGCCGCACGCCGAACTGCGGATTTTCGACTCGCCCTGGGGGCACTGCGTAGCGAGCCCGGGCAATGAACCCCGCTTCCACGCATTCCTCGATGACTGCATCGGTGAACTTCTAATGTAGGAGGCGCGCCCTCGCGCCGATTCATCGCGGCGGGGGCGCCGCTCCTACAAAATCTGGTTCGGTGTAAATTATGTTTGATAAGCCCAGAACCCGACCACTCGTTCGATGGTCCAGTAGGCCGCGACGGCGCCGATAGCATATGCGGCGGTCACTTCAATCCATTTCATGCGAGTCAGGGAGAGCCGGGCCGCAACCAGGGTGATCAGCACAAATATCCCTACGAACAGGAGCTGGCCGAGTTCGACTCCAATATTGAAGAACATTAGAGCGAGCGGGATGGCGTTCTGCGGCAGACCCACATCGATGAGCGCGCTGGCGAAACCGAATCCATGCAACAAGCCGAAGGTGAAGGCGACGACCCATGGCCACTCATAGGCGAGGCTGACGCCCGGCGCCGTGTTCGTGCGCATCGACATATTGTGTCTCACGATCTCGGCGGCCAGAAAAACGATGCTCAGGGCGATTACCGCCTCTATTGGCTGAAAGGGCAGATGCAACCAGCCGAGGGTGGCCATGGCCAGAGTGATGCTATGGGCGACGGTAAACGCGGTGATGGTGGCGATCAACCGGCGCCACCCGGCTACGATGATGAGGAGTGCGGCAACGAACAGGAGATGGTCGATGCCCGCGAGAATATGATCGAAACCGAGAGCGAGGTAGGTGCGGCTAACGTCAAGCCAGTCCTGTGAGTCGGTCACCACGAAGAAAGGTTCGTCCCCTGTGAGTCTGACGGTTTGCACGGTACCATCCAGGCGATTGACTCGGGCGAGGACGTCCGTCAACGTTGCCGACAAACCGTCGATGACAATTGATTTTCCCGCGAGTCCATATTCGCATCTTGCGACCCACCTCTGGACTACGGCGTCGGCGGTGTTGATCGATTTGATCGGGGTTTGGTCGATACAGCCATCGGGCAGGGCGGGGGAAATAGCCATCGGCTTGCCGGCCTGAAGTGGTTTTTTCCACAATATCGAGTAGGTGTATTCGTCCGATTGCTGGAGCTCAAGATACCCCGGGCTGGCCCAGTGTGCTTGCGCGGTGAAAATCGGAAGGGCCACCAGCGTCGCAAAAGTAAACCAACGCTTCATCGATCCGCGGCCACGATTATCTTATACAGCTGACCATCTTCCTGCTCCAGCAGCACGTCGTAGCGCTGCCTCAATTCCCGGTAAAACGCCGTATCGAGTTCCCTGCGTCTTTCCGCGATCACGTCCCAGCGGACCTTGTCCCTGACGTCGCCAAGCGAAGGCCTGCCGGGTGGGATCCGTTCTCTGACGTAGACCAGGTGGACGCCGTAGCCGGATTCGATCGGCCCCCGCCATTCGCCCTTCTCCAAACCAGGCAGCTGATCGGCAAATTGACGCCCGAAAATGCGTGAGATCTGGGCGGGGCTCTGTTTTTCGAACTGGCGCTGGTAAAGGAAGCGGTCACCGAGATTCATTGAGTCAATCGAACCGTTTTGAACGTTCAACCGCGCAAGGGTCTCCCGAGCATCTTTGTCCGCTCCTGCGCCGCGATTGTCGCGGTTGAAGTAGATATGATCGAAGCTGAATCTGCCCGGAGCGGCATAGCGTTGAGCGTTCTCTTGAAGGTACCGTTCGAGTTCTTCGTCTTTGGGTTCAAACTGCTCCGCCAGGTCCTTGAACAAGAACTCCAGCTTCTGACCTAGCCGCCGGCGGATGATGACGTCGTCCTTGTCCAATCCCAGCGCAAGCGCTTCCCGGTAGAGGATTTCTTCCCGGATGAATGACTCGATCAGACCGTCGAGCTCTTCAGCCGTCGGAGCACGCCGCCACTGGCGCTGCCACTGTGCAACCAGGCGATCGGTATCGGCCCGGGCCACCACGATTCGATCCGGCGATTCCCCCTCTGCCGGATCGGCTACCTGATAAAACAGGCCGAAAAATCCGGCGCCCAGCAGCAGAAAGTGGAGCAGCGGCTCTCGAATAAGCCTTGATAGTGATGCCATAGGTAATTGCCGACCAGATCCGTTCGCGGGAAAGATTGAAGCCTGTAAACGAAGGCGCTTTTTATATCACTATTCCAATCAATCTGCACAGCCCGCATTTCTCGCCAGGCGGCTA
>JAHEIO010000177.1 GCA_024639325.1 Gammaproteobacteria bacterium | reverse complement strand
GCAGGCGGTAAAATGTGGCATTGACTTCGACCGCATTGAATTGTTCGGCATAGTGTCGCAACCAGTCCTTACGCTTCACGCCTGAATAGAAGCTCGATTTCCAGTGGTCATAATTCCAGCCGCTGGTGCCGATGAGCACCCCCCGTTTATCGCGTATTTTAAGGGGTAACTCCGACATGATGTGTTTTTAGCACCGGGAGCCTGCACTTTTGTTGACCCGTATCAAGCGATGGCTATTCAGGCTCTGCAAAGATCCACTTCAATGGCAATGAAACTTTCCGTCCATTCGAAATCTTTCGAACGCAATGTTGTCCTGTTGCTTGTGTTCGTGCTGATATCCGTGCCGCTGGCAGTGGCGGCTGACGACTACACCGCGGCGCGACGGACGATGGTCGGCGAGATCGAAGCGGACGTTGAACTGACGAGCAGCTATATCGGTGCGGATGAGCTGGATCAGCGCGTGATGACAGCGATGGGCACCGTGCCACGGCACGAGTTCGTGCCCGATGAAATGCGGCGTTACGCCTATGAGAATCGTCCGCTGCCGATCGGCTACGGTCAGACGATTTCGCAACCGTACATCGTGGCTTTGATGACGGATCTGCTCGACCCCGCGCCCGAACACAGCGTACTCGAAGTCGGCACGGGCTCGGGCTACCAGGCCGCCATAATGGCCGAGCTCGTCGCTAACGTGTATACCATTGAAATTGTCGAAGAATTGGGTTCACGGGCCACCAGGGATCTGGCTCGCCTGGGCTATGACAACGTGGAGGTGCGTATCGGTGACGGTTACCACGGCTGGGAAAGCGTGTCGCCCTTCGACTCGATCCTGGTGGCCGCGGCGGCCAGCCATATTCCGCCACCGCTGCTGCGACAACTCAAGCCCGGGGGACGCATGATCATTCCGGTAGGCAGCCGCTTCCTGACCCAGTACCTCGTGCTGGTGGAAAAAAGCTTCGATGGGGTCGTGAAGACCCATCAGATCCTGCCGGTGCGCTTTGTCCCGCTGACCGGAGGCCATGACTGACCCGCAGCGCCACGCCGCCTGAGCAGCCAGCCCGCGGACAGGTCACTGCGCCGCTGGTGTCGGTGGCGCTCGTGTCCGCAGCGGCACTGGCCTATGAAATCCTGCTGATGCGGTTGTTTTCGATCAGCCAATGGCATCACTTCGCTCACATGGCAATCAGTCTGGCGCTGCTTGGCTTCGGAGCGAGCGGAAGCTTTCTGGTACTGGCGCGCAGACATCTGCTGCGCGCGTTCGACATCGCCTACGTGGCAAATCTGTGCCTTTTCGGGCTCACGGCGGTCATCTGCTTCTCGCTCGCACAACACATACAGTTCAATCCGGAGGAGGTGCTGTGGGATCCGCGCCAGTGGCGGGGGCTGCTGCTGAGCTATTTGTTACTCGCGCTGCCGTTCTTTTTCGCCGCCAACGGGCTCGGGCTGGCATTGATCAAATTCAATACCCGGGTGACGCGAGTCTATGCCGCCGACCTCGTCGGGGCGGGTCTCGGCGGCGCGGCCACGATAGGCCTTTTGTATCTTTTGTCTCCCGCCGAAGCGCTCCGGGTGCTCGCGATCGGTGGAATAGTTTCCGCAGGCGTGGGCTGGATCGAGCTGCGCCTGCGGCCACGTTACGTCGTCGTTGGCCTGTCACTGCTTGCAATCGCGCTGTGGGCATTTCCGGCCAATTGGTCCGCGCCGCGGGTGTCTCAATACAAGAGCCTCAGCCAGGCGCTGCAAATTACCGGGACTCGGGTCGTAAACGAGAAATCAAGCCCCCTTGGCCTGCTGCAGGTCGTAGAGAGCCCGGTGATTCCGCTGCGCCATGTCCCCGGGCTGAGTCTCAGTGCGACAGCGGAGCCGCCGGAGCAGGTGGGTGTGTTTACCGACGCCGACAATATGACCGCGATTACGCGATGGAGCGGCGATACGGGTGAACTGTCGTACCTCGAGTACCTCACTTCGTCGCTGCCGTTTGTGATAGCGAATCCGCGGCGCATACTGATCCTGGGTGCAGGCGGGGGCGCCGAAGTCTTGCAGGCGCTGCGCTACCGGACAGAGCATATCGATGCCGTGGAACTGAATCCCCAGATGCTGGATCTGGTGCGCAAGGAATACGGCAACTTCAGCGGCCGCCTATATGACTTGGAAGGAGTACACACCCACGTATCGGAAGCACGCGGGTATCTTGCCGGCGTGGATCCGGCCAGCCCTTACGACCTGATCGAATTGTCGCTGACGGACTCTTTCGCGGCGTCGTCGGCAGGTTTGTACGCCTTGAGCGAGGGTTACCTTTATACCGTCGAGGCCCTGCGTTCCTATCTCGAACTCCTTTCGCCCGACGGTTACCTGGCAATTACGCGCTGGATCAAGCTGCCGCCACGGGACACTTTGAAGCTATTTGCAACCGCCGTGGACGCCCTGGCGGATTCAGCCGTCGTCGATCCCGGAAACCGTCTGATGTTGATCCGGGGCCTGCAGACCAGCACGCTGCTGGTCAAGAACGGCGCCATTACCACCGGGGAGGTCGCACTGATGCGCGAATTCTGTAGCCGACAATTCTTCGACGTTGCCTGGTATCCCGGTATGTCCGAATCGGAGGCGAATCGTTACAACCTATTGCGCAGACCTTATTTTCACGAGGGCGCGCGCGCTCTCCTGGGTGACGGCCGCGACGCGTTTCTGGCGCGCTACAAATACAATGTCCGGCCCGCCACGGATGATCGACCCTATCTCCATCATTTCTTCAAATGGTCAACGCTGCCGGAGGTCCTGGCGCTCCGCGGCAGGGGTGGCACGCCGCTGCTCGACGCCGGTTATCTGATGTTGATCGCGACTCTGGTTCAGGCACTGCTGGCGAGCGCGGCATTCATCCTGCTTCCGCTTGCCTTCTTGCGGTCCCGCGGACGGTCTCTCGGCAAGAAAATCCGCAAACGCGTTTTCTCGTATTTCTTTTTGATCGGGCTCGCCTTCCTGTTCCTCGAGATCGCTTTTATTCAGAAGTTCATCCTGTTTCTGCATCACCCGATCTATGCCGTCACGGTGGTGCTCACCGCATTTCTCGTTTTCGCCGGACTCGGCAGCGCCGCATCGACTCCTCTGGCGGCTTACTTTGGTGCGCGTAACACTGCGCGCTATGCGATAGCGGCGATTGCCTCGCTCGGCATCGTGTACCTGCTGTTTCTCGACGTTGTATTTGCGTCATTGTTATCGGTGCCGGCCGCTATGAAGATGGCCATTGCGGTAGCGCTCATAGCCCCGCTCGGGTTGTGCATGGGCATGCCCTTTCCGCAGGCACTGAACCGGCTTGGAGAATCGGCCCAATCCCTCGTGCCCTGGGCCTGGGCGATAAACGGTTGCGCCTCCGTGGTGAGTGCGGTGCTCGCAACGCTGCTTGCAATCCATTTCGGCTTTACGATCGTGATACTGGGCGCTCTGATCCTGTACGGACTGGCTGCGGCCGTTTTTCCGCGGGATTGAACCCGTGAGACCCTCATTCCAGCCCCACATGGCAAATGGCACGTTTGAGGATCCGGTCCTGTATGTCGACGTTCTGTTCGAGAAGCGCGCGCTTTTGTTCGATGCCGGCAATTTACGCCGGTTGTCCTCGAAGAAATTGATGCGCGTCAGCGATGTTTTCGTCTCCCACGCGCACATGGATCATTTCAGCGATTTCGACTGGTTGCTGAGGTTGCGGGTCGGGAGAATGAGGCCGTTGCGCCTCTATGGTCCCACTGGCTTCATCGCACGGGTTGAAAGCAAGCTGGCGGCGTATTCCTGGAACCTGGTTCATAACTATGAAGATGATTTCATCATCACCGTTACCGAACTGAACGAAGATGGCCATGGAAAAAAGGCGACATTTCGGTGCCGCGAAGGATTCCGCATCTCGCACGAGGAATCCTGCCAGGTCCGGGCCGGCGTGTTAATAGAAGAGGCAGCGTTTCGTGTACGCAGCGCGATCTTCGATCATTCGATTCCGGTGCTGGGTTACTGCATAGAAGAGAGGCAACACGTCAACGTATGGAAAAACCGTCTCGATGAACTCGGTCTTCCGGTGGGCCCTTGGCTGCGAAATTTGAAACAGGCCGTCCTGGAGTCAAGGCCGGACGACACGCCGATTGCGATCACCGATCAAGCGCGCGATGCCGGAAAACGCGAGGCGATGAGTTTGGGATTACTCAGGGACAGGGTATTACGGATCGTGCCGGGGCAAAAAATCGGCTATCTGGTCGATGTGGTGTTCAACGAGATCAATTGTCTCAGGGCAGCGGAACTGTTCAACGATTGTGATCTGTTGTTCATCGAATGCGCTTTTCTTCACGAAGACGCAAAGGTTGCCGGCCAAAAGAACCATCTTACCGCCCGTCAGGCGGGCGAGATCGCCGGACTGGCGCGAGCCAAGCGCGTTATACCCATTCACTTTTCGCCGCGTTACTCCGATCGGGAGGCACTGCTGCGTTCGGAAGCCGAATCGTCTTTCCACGGCTCCTGTTGAGCGCACCAAGCTTGCAAGGAGGATATCGAATGCGTAGATGTCAATCGGAAACAGCGGGGCTTTGTACAAGCCCGCGTATTCCAACAGACCGGCCGTGGTTGATTTCTAGCCCGCATTTCTCACCAGGATCCCGAGCGATTGCGCAGGACGGGTGCCGATGAACGCCGGGCTGAAAAAATCGCCAGGAGCGATTTTTCGCGGTAGCCCCGAAGGGGTGAGGCGCTTAGGATGCGTCGAGCCAGTGAGATGCATAGCCGGTGCTATGGATCGAATGAAGCCCAAGTACATCGGGGCCTGGACCAGCCAGCGCCGGGATAGGCGTTTCCAAGACACACTGTTTTTTGGACAAATCCATAGACCTCACTGTTTGCCATGCTTGACGAGATTCTATAGCCGCCTGGTGAGAAATGCGGGCTAGGCCCTTGATCTATTTCACCAATACACCGATGTGGATTGATTGATCAAACGTCCGGTTTGTCATCGGGGTCGGCGC
>JAHEIO010000176.1 GCA_024639325.1 Gammaproteobacteria bacterium | reverse complement strand
TGGCGCGCCTTATCCAGGACAAGATCAAGCGGGCACTCGCCGATGAGCTGCTTTTCGGGGGATTGAGCCAGGGTGGTGGCCATGTGACGGTCAGTGAGGCAGAAGGCGAGTTGATTTTCGACGTTAAACCGGCAAAGAAACAGCTCGTGCCAGCTGGCGATAACGAGGCTGAAAAGCCGGGCTAGCCCGCATTTCTCACCAGGATCCCGAGCGATTGCGCAGGACAGGTGCCGATGAACGCCGGGCTGAAAAAATCGCCGGGAGCGATTTTTCGCGGTAGCCCCGAAGGGGTGAGGCGCTTAGGATGCGTCGAACCAGTGAGATGCATAGCCGGTGCTATGGATCGAACGAAGCCCAAGTACATCGGGGCCTGGACCAGCCAGCGCCGGGATAGGCGTTTCCAAGACACACTGTTTTTTGGACAAATCCATAGACCTCGATGTTTGCAACGCTTCACGAGATTCTATAGCCGCCTGGTGAGAAATGCGGGCTAGAGACCCTCGTAGGATTTCAAAAGCATTGTCGTGTCGGGGCGGCTCTTCCTTTGTTCCACGATCTTGACCGGCAGATTATGTTTGTCGGGTGCCAGCCAAATAGTGAGCCTGCGGTCCGGTCTTTCGTGCCTCACCTGTTCGATACGCACGGTTTGGAATTCGCCAAGAGGGGTGGAAACGGCTTCCTCTGAAATGCTCAGGTTTTCGAATTGCCGGACTTTTTTACCCCCGACTATGTGCAGGGTACGCCTCTCGAAAGTCGATGCGCCGCCCACGATGAAGGCGTAGGGTATGCTGCAATTGTCAACGATGTAGCCGTCCGAAATCACGATATTCTCCCCGCTGCTGAATTTGACTCTGCGCTCCGTCCAGTCAAAGGTCACCGACTGATCGAAAGCGTCTCGTCCTTCCCGGGCGATTCTGTATTTTTCGGGAGTCAACACGTTTTTGTCGGTGGAAAACCGGCAGTACTCCCGAACGGTGCCGCCCAGTAGTATGGAAGCCATGCCCTCGGCCCGGGTTTCCGCCGTCACTTCGTATGCTTCTCCCTGCCGATCCAGCTTGCTGATGAGGCTGCCGAGCTCCGCGATGCCCAGGCTGACCTGGTATACCAGTTCCATCGAATCCGGAAGATCATCGGCGAGGGTGCCGCCCCAACCCGGTGGGATTGAAATCACAACAACCAGAAGCGTAGATTTCAGGGTCCGAATCATTTTGATTTCAGTCGATTGATAGGCATGTCGTCGAGAAACACCCGATCGCCTTCGATCTTAATCCTGTGATCGGCAAACCATCCCACGGCCCGCGGCAGGATCTCGTGTTCGAGACCGTGCACTCTTTCCTGCAGCGTTTCGACGCTGTCAACATCAGTCACCGCGATGCTTGCCTGGGCAATAACGGGTCCGCTGTCGAGGTCGGGGGTCACCAGGTGGACGCTCGCCCCGTGTGTGTCCTCTCCCGCTTTTAGCACCCGTGCATGGGTGTCGAGTCCTTTGTATTTTGGCAGCAGAGACGGGTGCAGGTTGATGATGCGATTCGGAAATCTGTCGATGAATCCCTCTCCGAGTATGCGCATGAACCCGGCCAGCACAATCAGGTCGGCGTCGCAGGTTTCCAGCAGTGCGGCAAGTTCGAGATCATACTGTGTGCGGCTGGAATAGTCCCTGTGTGACAATACGTGGATCGGGATGCCGGCTATCCGGGCACGCTCCAAACCATAGGCATCCTGTTCATTGCTGATAACGCAGCATACTTTTGCCCTGATTTCGCCCGCGGCGCATTTGTCTATGATCACCTGAAGGTTGCTGCCATTGCCGCTGATCAGTACCGCCAGGGAAAACATGTTGCCCGTCACTGGATGGACACCCTGGATTCCCCGCTTGCGGCGACGATTTCACCGATGATGAAGGCGTTCTCGCCGCCTTGTCCAAGATGTTGGACCAGAGCATCGGTGTATTCCGCCGGGACGACCATGATCATCCCGATACCGCAATTGAAGGTGCGATACATCTCGGCGGTATCGATACCGCCCAGTTTTTGCAACCAGTCGAATATGGCGGGCCATGTCCACGACCGGGCGTCGATTCGCGCCAGGCACGCTGGCGGCAGGACTCTTTGCAGGTTTCCGGGAATCCCGCCGCCCGTGATATGGGCGATGGCACGGACCGGGATGTCGTTTATTGCGGACAAAATAGACTTCACGTAGATCCTGGTAGGCGTCATCAGCAGGTCGGAGACCGGCACACCGTCCACCGCGGTGTCGGATCCTGCGCCGTTCACCTCGATAACGCGGCGGATCAGTGAATAACCGTTGGAATGGGGTCCGGATGATGCTAACCCGACGATCACGTCCCCGTTTTGAGCGGAATTGCCATCCAAAATTCTCCGGCGTTCGACCACGCCAACGCAGAAACCGGCCAGGTCGTATTCACCGCCGCCGTACATTCCCGGCATTTCAGCGGTCTCTCCGCCGATAAGCGCAGCGCCCGCCTGTCGACACCCTTCCGCAATACCCTCCAGCACGGCAATGGAGCGGGCCGGTTCGAGTTTTCCGGTCGCGAAATAGTCAAGAAAGAACAGGGGTTCCGCACCTTGCACGACGATATCGTTGACGCACATCGCAACCAGGTCGATGCCGACCGTATGATGTCGGTCGAATTCAAAGGCAAGCTTGAGCTTCGTGCCCACCCCATCCGTGCTTGCGACCAGGACGGGGTCCCTGTACCGCCGAGGTACCTCGAACAATGCTCCAAAACCTCCGATACCGCCAACACAGCCTTCCCGGAGCGTGGATCTGGCGAGCGGCTTAATGGCCTCCACCAGAGCATCGCCCGCATCGATGTCCACACCGGCGGCTTTATAACTCATCTTTTGATTGGTTTTGGTCAACTCTAGATTCCGCAGTATTGATCAGATTACGGCTATTGTATCTAATCATGGGCTGCATCGTGGAACGGATAGCTGACAGGACCGTGACAGTTCCGGTATGCTGATCGTTTTCACCGATGTTGCCGGAAATTGGTCTCATACATACCAAATTTAATCACCATTTTGCGGGTTGCGGCTGTGCCCATCCTCATCCTGCTGCTCAAGAACGAGTACTTCGAACCTGCGCTGCTGTTGTTTGTGGCCGCCGGTGTGTCGGATGCCCTCGACGGTTACATCGCCAAGAAGTATCGGGTCCAGAGCCAATTCGGCGCCATTCTGGATCCAGTCGCTGATAAGATTCTACTGGTCAGTTGTTTCGTCATGTTGACCCTGCTGGACCACCTGCCCTTCTGGCTGCTGGTCATCGTGGTATTTCGTGACGTTTTGATTGTAGGAGGTTACCTGGTATTGGTGATGCTGGGCACGTCGGTACAGATGCGGCCCAGTGCTGTGAGCAAGCTGAACACACTGTTTCAAATATGCCTTGTCAGCCTCGTCCTCGCGCGGCTGGCCGGTTGGATTGACCTGAGTATCGTGGTCGAATCGTTGATCATTCTGGTTGCGGCCACTTCCGTACTAAGCGGTGTTCACTACGTCTGGGTATGGGGCTTCGGCAAAGAGGGAATCGCCAAGGGGTAGTAAACTCCGCCCGCCATCCCATGACGCAGCAATTGACATTAAATATCGGTCTGTCGGACCACGCGTGCTTCGACAACTTTTTTACGGCCGGCAACGCCGAAGCCGTCCACGCGGTGAACGATCTGGTCGACGACAGTGGTGGACTTCTGGTTTTGTGCGGGAACGCCGGATCGGGAAAAACCCATTTGCTCTATGCCGCACAGAAAGCGGCGCTCGCCGCGGACCGGCGAGCGTCCTATCTGTCGATGTCGGACGAAGACGTGCTTGGCAGGCTGGACGGATTCGACGATCTGGGGGCGTTGGTTTGTGTGGATAACGTCGATGAAGCGGCGGGGAAGGATTGGTCCGAACGCTTTTTGTTGAATGTTTTCGAGCACATGCGGCAAACCGGGGGCGGAATGCTGCTGGCATGTGAGAAACCCCCGTCAGAATGCCGTTTTCTGATGGCTGACATCGTAAGCCGCCTGAACAGCGGTGCGTTTTTCCACCTGATACCATTGACGGAAAACGACAAGACGGCAGCCATGCGGTTGCGTGCCGAACAGAGGGGATTTGACTTACCCGAAGACGTGATTGCGTATGTGATGAAGAGATACCCGCGTGATGCATCCGCCTTGTTCGCCCTGCTGGACCGCATCGACCGGTATTCATTGTCCGAGCAACGTAAGGTCACGATACCGCTAGTAAGAAAACTGGAATCAAATTGGGGAGATGGTTAAAAAGGTGCCAGGGACCTTTGCCCCCAAGTCCCCATGTCTCGCCGGGATAGACAGCCCCAGTACGGACTGTTTAGACAAATCGCATCTACCTGAATATCAGCCGCGCTTGATGAAGCATTTATAGCCGCCTGGTGAGATATGCGGGCTAACCCGTGCACTGCAGGGAACGGGCCAGCAAGGCGAGACGTTTCCCGGCAGCAAGGCACAACTGCCTCTCAGATTCACTGATCGGCCGGTCGTTTTGCACACCCGCGACATGGCTGGCGCCGTAGGGCGTGCCGCCGGTATTGGTTTCGTTAAGTGCCTGCTCCGTATACGGTATGCCCATGATGATCATGCCGTGATGCAAAAGTGGCGTCATCATCGACAGGAGGGTAGATTCCTGTCCGCCATGCTGGCTTGACGATGACGTAAATACGGTGGCGGGTTTGCCGGATAGGGCGCCCGATAACCAGAGCGGACTGGTGGAATCGAGAAAATATTTCACTGCGGCAGCCATGTTCCCAAAGCGTGTGGGACTGCCCAGCGCCAGTGCGGAGCACACCGACAGGTCATCCAGCTCCGCATAGGGGTCGCCCGATTCCGGAATGGCATCCTCGCTCGCATCGATCACCGTCGATACCCGCGGCACCGTGCGCACTTTGGCGGCCATACCCCCAATTTCTATGCCCCGCGCGATATGCCGCGCCATTTGCCTGATCGAGCCGTGCCGGCTGTAGTAAAGCACCAGCGCGTGC
>JAHEIO010000070.1 GCA_024639325.1 Gammaproteobacteria bacterium | reverse complement strand
CTTCGTCAACCGGCTTCAAATCGGGCATGGCGGTCTGTACGGATGCCACACGCTGTCTTGCCGCCCGTGCCTGCTCTACTCGAAGGGCACGCTCTGGTGCAAAGCCACCTTCCAGCGCACGCTTGATCAGTGCACGCAGGCAACCAAGCATCGAGGACCGTATCGTACCAGCCGTTATTATCCCTGCCCACTCGTCCAGTATCTGTTGGTTGATCGGGGCATTCAGTACGTCAATCATCACCTCTGCCCGGGAGCGTTCTGATGGCAACAGGTCTTTGGGGTAATACAATTTTGAAGTACTTCCACCACCCCAATCTGGCTGTATAGGATTCATCGAGTGTGGTAGTGGTGATTCTTTTTGGGTTCCTATGGTGGTTCCTGGGGTGACACGAGTGACAGGGGGTCCATGACAGGTGTGTCCGGGGGTGGTGTCGCCAGGGTCAGGGGCCGGTGACAAATTGTCACCCCCTTGCAGCGACAACCGATACCAGTTCGAGGAACAGGATCCATCGCTACGATAGCGTTGCTCGGCTGTTAGCAATTCGCGCCTGATCAGCGTTTGTATCACGCGCTGTACGGTACGTGTCGAGACGCCCACCTTGGCAGAAATTGTCGCAACACTGGGCCAACAGGTACCCTGATCATTCGCGGCATCGGCCAACGCCATCAGGACTAGCTTGGGCACCGGCTTTAGGTCCTGATACCAGGCCCAGTTCATTGCCGCTATGCTCACTGCATCAACTCACGGATACCTGGATTGCTCAGCCTACGTCGGGGCCGATGATGATCCGGGCAATTTCCATGGCCGGATAGTACACGCGGCGGCCAATCTTGCGCCCGCAGGCCTTGAGTGCGCGGGTCTGTTGGTCGCAAGGGTAACTCAGGCTGTAGCGCAGACCACTTGTCGTGCGACCAAGCAGTGCTGCCAGTTGGGTTTGTGATAACAACAGGCCAAAGCGTTCGGTAATTTGATTCTCCAGTGTCACCGCGCTGAGGTTTTCTGAGTCCGACATCATCTGTGCTCTCCAATACGTGAATGTGGAGACACAAGTTTGCCATCAGTCGGCTAAATAAATGTGCTCGAAAGCGGCCCCCGTACGGCACGCTTTCGAACACATTTATCAATCGCTCTGCGGCTATTATCAACAGGTAACTAAGACCCTATGCAATACCCAACTCATGCAACAATCCGGCGCAGCGCACCTTATTGCCCCACGGCTTATCCGGCTGAGGGATGCGCCGTTCTATCTGGGCATGGACAGGAACCGATTTAACGCGGAGGTCCGTCCGTATCTCGTTGAAATTCCGGTCGGTAGACAGGGTATTGCCTTTGATCGCCTTGATTTGGACGGCTGGGTGGACCAATATAAGTCCCGCAACGGGCGTTCCGGTCAACTCACAGGAGAAATGACATGGGACGCAACAAAACACCTGGCCTCTACAAGCGCAGTGGGGTCTGGCATATCGACAAGCAAATCCGAGGAATCCGCATTTGCGAAAGCACTGAAGAAAGCAGCCTCGCAAGGGCGGAAGAATATCTCGGGAAGAAAACGGAAGAAATCAGACTAGCGGTCATCTATGGAGTAAGACCGAACCGTGCATTTCGGCTGGCCGCAACCAAGTACCTGAATGAGAACCAGCAAAAACGACGAATCGCCGATACGGCGCTGCACCTTAAACAACTGGATACATACATCGGCCACCTGCCGATCGAATCGGTCCATATGGGAACGTTGCAGCCCTTTATCGAGGCACGGCGTAAGCAGAGGATCAAGACCAAGAGCATCAACCTCGCTCTGGGTGTGGTACGGCACATTCTCAATCTCGCTGCATCGGAGTGGCTGGATATGAACAACCTGACCTGGTTGCATTCTGCACCCAAAATCAAGTTGCTGCCGGTGACAGACGCACGCAAGCCCTATCCCTTATCCTGGGAAGAGCAGAGGCGGCTGTTTAAGGAACTGCCCCCACATTTGGCGCGAATGGCACTGTTCAAGGTCAATACGGGTACCAGGGAAAAAGAGGTGTGTACCCTGCGCTGGGAATGGGAAGTACCCGTTGCCGAGCTGGGTACCAGCGTATTTATTATCCCGGAAGAACGGGTTAAAAACGGTGAAGAACGATTGTTGGTACTTAATCGGGTTGCAAATTCAGTTGTCGAGGAAGTCCGGGGTGAACACCCTGAATACGTGTTCACCTACCGCGGCCAGCCGGTCACTGCCATGAACAACACTGGGTGGTAAAACGCACGCAAGCGCGTTGATCTTTCTCTGGTACGTGTCCACGATCTGAAGCATACATTCGGTCGCCGTTTACGGGCAGCCGGGGTGAGCTTTGAGGATCGTCAGGACCTGTTGGGACATAAGTCGGGAAGGATCACGACACACTATTCAGCGGCCGAATTGGAGAACTTGATTACGGCCGCAAATAAGGTGTGCGGGGAAAAGTCCCGCAAAAGTCCCGCACTGGTGTTGTTAAAAAGAAAAGCGGCGATCGGGTAGTTCGGTAACCGTTTGATTTAAAAGATGAATCATGGCGCGCCCGGAGGGACTCGAACCCCCGACCACCTGGTTCGAAGCCAGGTACTCTATCCAACTGAGCTACAGGCGCGTATGCAAGATGTGCAGATCCGATTCTATCACCTAGTCGCCCGATTCGAGCTTTTGTTTCAATAGCTCATTGACCTGCTGGGGGTTGGCTTTGCCCTGGGTCTCCTTCATGACCTGTCCTACGAAGTATCCCAGCACCTTGGTTTGCCCTCCGCGGTATTGCTCGACCTGTTCACGGGACCGGGATAGGACATCATCCACAACTTTCTCCAGTTCGCCGCTGTCCGTGATTTGTCGCAATGCCTTGGTTTCGATGAGTTGGTCCGCGGTGCCTTCTCCGTTCCACATGGACCGGAAAACATCCTTGGCGATCTTTCCGGATATGGTGCCGTCTTCGATCCGGTCGATGAGTTCAGCCAGCATGCCGGGATCGATGCGTGCAGATTCGATGACCATGTTTGTTTCGTTGAGATATCCGGCAAGCTCGGAATTGACCCAGTTGGCCACGGTCTTTGCGTCGCCCCGGGTTTGCTCCAGTACGGCTTCGAAGAAGTCGGCGGTGGCTTTGTCCGACGTCAATTGATATGCATCGGCCGGGCCCAATCCGTGCTGCTCCATGAAACGGTGTCTTTTGGTATCTGGTAATTCGGGCAGTTGCTGCCTTGCACTGTCGATGAACTGATCGTCGAGTTCCATCGGGGGCAGATCCGGATCCGGAAAGTAGCGGTAGTCATGTGCATCTTCTTTAGTGCGCATGGGCCGGGTCTCATTCCTCGATGGATCGTACAACCGGGTTTCCTGTACCACGGTTCCGCCATCCTCGATGAGATCAATCTGGCGTTCAACCTCGTACTCTATGGCTTTTTCGATGAACCTGAAGGAGTTGATGTTCTTCAGTTCGGTTCGGGTGCCGAGTTCCGTTTCCCCCTGCGGCCGCACGGACACGTTGGCGTCGCAGCGGAACGAGCCTTCCTGCATGTTGCCGTCACAAATTTCCAGATAGCGAACCAGCGTGTGTAGCTTTCGCAGGTAGGCAATCGCCTCGGCCGGGGAACGCATGTCCGGTTCAGATACTATTTCCAGCAGCGGGGTGCCGGCCCGATTCAGATCGATACCGGTCATGCCGTGAAAATCCTCGTGCAACGACTTGCCGGCGTCTTCCTCGAGATGGGCACGGGTGATGCCGATGCGTTTTTCACCTTTTCCGGTATCAATTGTCAAGTGACCGCCGACGACGATTGGCAGTTCGTACTGGCTGATCTGATAGCCTTTGGGCAGGTCCGGGTAAAAATAGTTCTTGCGCGCGAATACGGAACGTTGGTTGATTTTGGATTCCACCGAGAGACCGAATTTGACGGCTTTGCGGGCGGCTTCCTTGTTCATGACCGGCAGTACGCCGGGCAGGGCGATATCGACTTCACAGGCCTGGGTATTGGGTTTGGCACCGTAGCTCGTGGATGCACCCGAGAAAATCTTGCTGTTCGTACTCAACTGCACGTGGACTTCCAGACCGATGACGGTTTCCCAGGCCACTATTCGAATCCTCCTGGAATACGTCGATGCCATTCGGTGTCCATCTGAAAGCGGTGGCCGATATTGAGCAGTCTAGATTCCGAAAAGTAGGGCCCGATCAGCTGCAGGCCAGCCGGAAGGTCGCCGGCAAATCCGGCCGGCACCGAAAGGGCGGGGAGCCCGGAAAGATTGACCGATATCGTGTAAATATCGTTGAGGTACATTGAAATCGGGTCTGAGGTCTTGGCGCCTATCTCGAACGCGGCGGTGGGTGTGGTCGGCCCGGCGATGACGTCGCAAAGCTCGAATGCGCGCTCGAAATCATGTGTAATCAATCGTCTCAACTTCTGCGCCTTGAGGTAGTAGGCGTCGTAGTATCCTGCCGACAGGGCATAGGTCCCGATCATGATCCGGCGTTTTACCTCATCTCCAAAGCCTTCGGCCCGGGTGCGCATGTACATGTCCACCAGGTCTTCGTAGTCTTCGCTCCGGTAGCCGTAACGGACGCCGTCGAAGCGGGAAAGATTGGATGATGCTTCCGACGGTGCGATCACGTAGTAGCAGGGTACGCACAGTTCGCTGTTGGGAAGGTCGATATCGATCAGGACCGCCCCGTGGTCTTCCAGCACGCGCAGGGCGTCGCGGATGAGCACTTCGACCTCCGGACTCAAGCCTTCGTCGAAATACTGCTTGGGCAATCCGATTTTCAATCCGTCGATGTCATCTTTCAGCTTGGAACCATAGTCCGGAACCGGTTCCTCCACCGATGTGGAATCCAGCGGATCGAAGCCCGCAATTACATTGAGCAGAAGCGCGGCATCTTCCGCCGATTGAGTGAGTACCCCGCCCTGGTCCAGGGAAGACGCAAATGCGACCATGCCATAGCGAGAAACCCTGCCATAAGTCGGTTTGAGGCCGGTGATGCCGCACAGTGCCGCGGGTTGCCGGATCGACCCCCCGGTATCGGTCCCGGTCGCGGCGGCGCACAGGCGTGCCGTTACAGACGCGGCCGATCCACCCGAGCTACCGCCTGGGACCCGAAATTGGTCCCAGGGATTCCTGACCGGCCCAAAGTAAGAGGTTTCGTTGGACGATCCCATGGCAAACTCGTCCATGTTGGTTTTGCCCAGCGTGACCATACCCTCCTCGTAGCAACGTTTGATCAGGGTTGCGTCATAAGGCGGGACAAAATTACTCAATATTTTCGAGCCGCAGGTGGTCAGTACGCCTTTCGTACAAAAGATGTCCTTGTGCGCGATCGGGATCCCGGTCAATGGCCGTGAGCCTCCGTTTTTCAGCATCCTGTCAGCAGCGCGGGCTTGGTTCAGGCTTAATTCCGGATCCACGGTAATGAACGCGTTGAGCGCGCGGTGCCGCTCCATACGCTCAAGATAGGTCGTGGTTAGTTCGACACTTGAATATTGTCGCTGCCGCAATCCGGCAGAAAGTTGTTTGATTGAATTAGAGTACACGAAGCTGCGCAATTCCCATTTTTTGTCAGACGCCTTATCGGCGTGGTTTATTCGATTACCTTGGGCACCAGATAGAGCCCGTTCTCGGTCATCGGCGCAACGCTCTGCAGATCATCGCGCCGATCGTGCTCGGTAACGCTGTCCTCGCGCATACGCAGTACCCGATCCTGTGGATGAGAAAGGGGAGCTACGTTATCCGTATCAATTCTATTCATCTGTTCGACGAAATCCAGAATCGTCGAAAGTTGTGAAGCGTAACGATCGATATCCACTTTATCGACATGAATTCGTGCTAATCTGCTAATCTTGTATATGGTTTGTTTGTCCAATGCCATTTTTCGAAAATCGCTTTGTCTATAAATCAACCTAACACAGTCGCCGCACAGGTTGAACACATGTATGCCCGTTGTTAGAGTACGCCGGTTTTGATCAACCCCTTAATGTCCTGGTCTATCTGAATGCTGAAACGAATCCTGGGCCTGTTCTCTAACGACCTGGCCATCGATCTTGGCACCGCCAACACACTTATCTATGTCCGGGACAAGGGCATTATATTAAACGAGCCATCCGTCGTCGCGATTCATACCAGTGTGGGTGGCGGCAACAAGACCGTCCTTGCAGTGGGCCACGAGGCTAAGCGGATGCTGGGTCGCACCCCCGGCAACATCCAGGCTATCCGCCCGATGAAGGACGGCGTAATCGCGGACTTTACGGTCACTGAGGTTATGTTGAAATACTTCATACGGAAAGTCCAGGAAAACCGGTTCTTGAGACCCAGTCCGCGGATCATCATATGCGTGCCGTGTGGGTCGACCCAGGTCGAACGACGTGCCATTCGCGAATCCGCGGTCAGCGCGGGAGCGAGAGAGGTGTACCTTATCGAGGAACCCATGGCGGTCGCTATCGGCGCAAATCTGCCCGTGGGAGAACCCACGGGATCGATGGTGCTGGATATCGGCGGCGGCACGACGGAAGTCGGCATCCTGTCCCTGGGAGGAATGGTCTACAGCACATCGCTTCGAACAGCGGGTGACACATTCGACGAGGCAATTATAAATTTCGTGCGACGGCACCACGGGATACTAATCGGTGAAGCCACCGCTGAACGGGTGAAAAAAGCGATTGCTTCGGCATGGGTGAAATCCGAAAACCGTGAAATCGAAATCAAGGGCAGGGACATCGCGGAAGGGATGTCCAGGGCGGTCAAACTTAATAGTACGGAGATTTATGAGGCGATCAGTGACCCGTTGGATGCCATCGTTCAATCAATAAAGAAGGCTCTGGAGCAGACGCCGCCGGAATTGAGTGCGGACATCGGCGACAAGGGCATCGTAGTCGCGGGCGGCGGCGCGCTGATGCGTGATATGGATCGGCGCCTCATGGAAGATACCGGATTGCCGGTCGTGCTTGCGGACGATCCACTGACCTGTGTCGCACGGGGTTGCGGCAGGGCGCTTGAAGAAATGGATACACTGGGAGATGTTTTCGCCCACGAGTAAATGGCGCAGCATCATCTTTTTCTGCTGATGTCTCACCCACGTCGCAGATTTAGGCCGCATTTCTCATCCGGATAGGCGTTTCCAATAGATACTGTGCTTCAGGCAAAACGACACCCCACGATGTTTGCAATGCTTGGACAAGCATGCATAGCCGCCTGATGAGAATTGCGGGCTAATAGGGGTGGCTACAGAAACGTCGAGCACGAACCTGTTTCGGTTTGCACTATTGGTTTGCATATCAGTAGTGGTCATGATTGTTGATTTCCGGTCGAACCATCTCCAGCACCTGCGATCGGCCCTGGGCACCGTGATGACGCCGCTGCACTTCGTGGCCACGTTTCCTCAGGAGTTGGCGGATCGGGTCAATATCTGGTTCATATCGAGCGAGGGGCTGAGGGACGAGCACGAGGTGCTCCGGTCCGAGTACGTGCACCTCAAATCTAGGTTGCAGAAGCTGCAAGCCCTCGAGCGCGAAAACGAGGCCCTGAGACACCTGCTGGACGCCGCCGAAAAAGTCCAGGACAAGGTTCTCATGGCTGAACTCATCGAGGTGAGCCTCGATCCATATACCCACAAGATCCTGGTAGATCGGGGATTGAGAGACGGGACGCATGTCGGGCAGCCCGTTTTCGATCCGACCGGTGTCATGGGCCAGGTTACCCAGGTAATGCCGTTTACGAGCGCCGTTACCCTGATCACCGATCCGGGCCATGCCATACCGGTCCAGGTGCAGCGAAACGGACTGCGCGCCGTCGCATTTGGCACCGGCAACTCAGACCGCCTGCGGATTTCCTACCTCAATCAGATTGCTGACATCCGGGTAGGGGACGTGTTGTTGAGCTCGGGGTTAGGCGGACGCTTCCCCACTGGCTATCCCGTGGCGAAGGTCATTTCGGTTGACAACGATCCGGGCGAGGCATTCCTGCACATCGAGGCGGCGCCGACCGCGAAGATCGATCGTTCGAGCCAGGTGCTGCTGGTTTGGCGGCGGGAACAGCAATCGCGGATAGTGCCTGAAGAAGACGTGAAGACGAACGCAGAGCAAGCAGCGCACGCCGCGGAACTCGACAAGCGAGCGGGCCGGGACGAATGAAAATCGTCCTGAGTTTCATCATTGCATTTCTGCTTGTCCTGGTGCCGTTTCCCGACTGGGCCACCATGTATCGCCCCGACTGGGTGGTCCTGGTGTTGATCTACTGGTGTTTGGCGCTTCCGGACCGGATCGGACCGGGTGCGGGGTGGATCGTTGGATTGCTGGTCGATATCACGCAGGCTAACCTGCTGGGATTGAACGCTTTGGGCATGTCGCTGGTCGGATATCTGGTGAATCGCTTCCATTTTCGCTTGAGGGTCTTTCCCTGGTGGCAGCAGGCCGTATCCGTCCTGCTCATCCTGTTGCTCTATCGCGCTCTGGTGGGTTGGATCCGGGGATTTTTCACCACGTCGTATCTGGACTTCGGCTACTGGGTGCCCTGTTTCATCGGTATGCTCGTCTGGCCGTGGTTGTACCTCATGCTTAGAGATCTGTATCCGCAAAGGAAGGCCCGATGATGGCCAGAATCCGCATCAAGGACTATGTTCGCGAGACCAATCTCATCCAGGCACGTCTCGTGATCTCATCGATAATCGTGGCCGCGCTGTGCATCGCATTACTGGCAAGGCTGTACTATCTGCAGATAGAGCAGCATTCACACTATTCGACCCTGTCGCAGGAGAATAGGATCAGCTTCGTGCCGATACCGCCGGCGCGGGGTCAAATATACGACCGAAAGGGTCGCGTGATCGCCGAGAATCTTCCCACCTACACCCTTGAACTCGTGCCTGACAATGTGCCGGATATGGACAAGGCACTCGACCAGATCGCCCGCCTGATCGAGCTGTCCGATATAGACTTGCAACGCTTCCATACCGCGCTGCGCTCTCGGCCGGGCTTCGAGATCAGGACGCTGAAATCGGGGTTGACCGACGAGGAAGTGGCCCGCTTTGCGGTCAATCAGCATCAGATCAACGGTTTTCAAATCAATGCCCGATTGCGGCGTCACTACCCATTCGGCCCCGAAATGGTTCACGTTCTTGGCTACGTGGGACGGATCAGTGAAGTCGATCTCGAACGCATCGACAGGAATGCCTACAGGGGCACTGACTACATAGGCAAACTCGGGATCGAAGCTCACTACGAACGCACCCTTCTTGGACAGTCGGGTTACGAACAGGTGGAAACCAATGCCCATGGCCGAGTGGTGCGCACACTTTCACGTGTCAGCCCGGTGGCCGGAAAGGACATCTATCTGAATGTGGACGTCGATCTGCAGCAGGCTGCGAGGGAATACCTTGGTGAATTCGAGGGTGCGGTGGTCGCCATCGAACCCGGGTCGGGGGGAGTGCTGGCCTTAGTCAGCAACCCGGTGTATGACCCTAATCCCTTTGTAAACGGCATCGATACCAAGTCTTACAAACTCCTCCGCCAGGACGATGGGCGGCCGCTGCTGAATCGCGCCCTCAACGGGCGTTACGCACCGGGGTCCACGGTGAAACCCGTCATGGCACTGGCGGGATTGGAATTTCATCGGAGCCCGTACGAAAGGGTGTTTGGCAAGGGCTGGTTCTCGTTGCGCGGCTCGAGGCACCGGTATCGCTGCTGGAAAAAGCAGGGGCACGGCTGGATGGATATGCACGACGCGATTGTTCAATCCTGCGACGTTTATTTCTATACGCTGGCGAATAATCTGGGCATCGAAAAGTTGCACGATTTTCTGATCCGTTTCGGTATGGGCAAGAAAACCGGCATCGATCTCGACGACGAACCCAGCGGCCTGGTGCCGTCGCCCGAATGGAAGCGTGCCGTCCGGGGGCAGCCTTGGTGGCCGGGGGAGACCGTAATTGCCGGAATTGGACAGGGATATACCCTTGTTACGCCACTTCAACTCGCTATGGTTACCGCGACCCTTGCAAACAAAGGAATCAGGAACAAGCCGCGGCTGGTCAGGGCGGTGCGGGAGAGCGGCGCAACGAAAATCCTGGAACTGGGCCCGCAAACAATCGAGCAGGTAGCGATTCGGAACCGGAAAATGTATGAGATTGTCATCGATGCTATGGTGGACGTGGTGCATGGCAAGAGAGGCACCGCGCGACGCTCCGGACTGGGTGCGGAATATCGCTTCGCGGGAAAGACGGGGACCGCGCAGGTCATCGGTATAAAGCAGGGCGCAACCTACCGGGAGGAAAACGTGGCCAAGCGATTCAGGGATCATGCTTTGTTCATATCATTTGCACCGGTGGAAGATCCAAAGATAGCGGTGGCCGTCATCGCGGAAAACGGCGGAGGCGGCAGCCGGACCGCTGCGCCTATCGCGCGCCAGGTCATGGACTATTACCTGATCGGACCGCCGCCCCCGCCGGAAAAAGAACCGGAGAAGGACGACGATGCTGCGTAATGCCATCAGTCACTTGGACCCGCCGCTCGTTCTTTCCTTGATTGTATTGTCTGGTCTGAGCCTTGTGGTTCTTTACAGTTCAGGCGGGGAGAACATGGACCTGATCTACAAGCAGGGAATACGCATCCTAATTGGATTCATCATCTTGTTCTTGGTCGCTCAGCTGTCCCCGCAGACCCTTCAGAGATGGGCGCCATACATATTTTCAATCGGTCTGATACTGCTCAGCATGGTGCTGCTGGTAGGAATCGTTGGCAAAGGCGCGCAGCGCTGGCTCGATCTCGGCCTGTTCCGGTTTCAACCGGCGGAAATAATGAAATTGGGCGTACCGATGATGGTGGCGTGGGTACTGACCCGTCACCCGTTGCCGCTCCGGGTGCGGGAACTCGCCATCGCTGCCCTGATTGTCTGCGGCCCCACGGTACTGGTGATCCTTCAGCCGGACCTGGGTACCGCGATACTGATCGCGGCCGCGGGCGTTCTGGCAATTTTTCTTGCCGGGATCGGGTGGCGCTGGCTGCTCGCATTTACCGTGGCGCTGGGTGCGGCGGGTCCGCTGATGTGGACCATGCTGCACGACTATCAGCGGAGTCGTATTCTGACCCTGTTCGACCCGTGGTCCGACCCTCTGGGGGCCGGCTATCACACGATCCAGTCCATTATTGCCGTCGGTTCCGGTGGAGCCAACGGAAAGGGTTGGATGAACGGCAGCCAGTCGCAGCTGGAGTTCATTCCGGAGCGAAGCACGGATTTCATTTTTGCCGTGTATTCGGAGGAGTTTGGATTCATCGGTGCCGTGCTCATGATCTGTCTGTATTTTTTCGTGGTGGCAAGAGGCATGTATATCGCATTCAACGCGCAGGACACATTCTCACGGTTGATTGGCGGAGCGTTGTCCCTGACTTTCTTTTTCTATGTGTTCGTAAATATCGGCATGGTTTCGGGCCTGCTGCCGGTGGTCGGTGTGCCGCTCCCCCTGGTCAGCTACGGCGGTACATCCATGGTTACCCTGATGGCCGGTCTCGGTATGCTGATGAGCATCCATACACATCGGAAGTTGATGCCACAGTAGCCATGATCATGAGCTGTAAGCGTACCGCCGTCATCGTCCTCGTCGCCGCGCTCGCGGGATGTGGCTCCCGCGGTGGGTACTATCAGGATGACGGGCCGCCCCGGGGCGTCAGCAAATCCGCTGTCGAAAAGATCCCCAACGCGGTGCCCAGGAACGAGCCGCGGAGCAAGTTTGGTAACGATCCTTACGTTGCGCTCGGAAAAAAATATTATCCAATGAAGAGTGCGCGTGGCTACAATGAGCGAGGCGTGGCGTCGTGGTACGGCAAAAAATTCCACGGGCGTAGGACCTCCAGCGGCGAGAAATACGACATGCTGGCAATGACGGCCGCACACCGGACGCTGCCGCTGCCAACCTATGTAAAAGTGCGCAACCTCAAGTCCGGAAAGTCCGTGATCGTCAAGGTCAACGACCGGGGCCCGTTCCTGCATAATCGCGTAATCGACCTGTCCTACGCTGCTGCCTACAAACTGGGCGTGGTGACGACGGGTACCGCGCTGGTCGAAGTCACCGCAGTGACGGCTAACGATTCGTCAAAAACCGCAAGCTATGGCACCGTTACACCGGTAAGTTCGCGCAGCGTATCGGGACCGAGGCTTTATGTTCAGTACGGCGCATTTTCTGTAAAGTCGAATGCGCAGGACCTTCAGCGCCGGCTATTCGGTTCTGGACTCAAGCCGTTCATCGAGCACGGTGTCCTCAACGGAAGCGATATCTACCGCGTTCGCGTGGGACCCTACAGCCGCGTCAGTGAAGTTGACGCGGTCGCCGCAAGGTCGAGACAGATTGGATATGAAACGAAACTCGTTATCGAGTAAACAGGAGTCGATGTGAAAGCGAAGGCAAGTTACCTCTTGTTGTTTTTCGGTACATTGCTGTTAAATCCGGCGGTCGCTGGAAATATTCCGGAAGCCCTTAAAAGCGCGCTGCCGCCGCCGGAACTCAGTGCAAAGACCTGGATTCTCATGGACTACAACACGGGTTGGGTACTGGCATCCAAAAACGCGGATGAACGGATAGAAACGGCAAGTTTGAGCAAGATAATGACAACGTACGCCGTGTTCCATGAGCTCAAGGAGGGGAACATCAAGCTTGACGACCTCGTCCATATAAGCAAGAAGGCATGGAGAACCGGCGGCTCCAGGATGTTCATCGAGGTGGACACCAAGGTATCCGTCGAAGACCTGTTGAAGGGTGTAATCGTGCAGTCCGGGAACGACGCCTCAGTGGCGCTTGCCGAATATGTCGCGGGTTCCGAGGACGCTTTCGCCGCCAGGATGAATGAATACGCGCGCAAACTCGGCATGGTCAACTCCAACTTTACCAATGCACCGGGACTGCCCGATCCGGACCACTACAGCACGGCGCATGATCTTTCCATCGTGACCGCGGCGATGATCAGGGAATTCCCGGAGTTTTACAAATGGTACGCTCAGAGAGAGTTTACCTTCAACGACATCACGCAGCACAATCGCAACCTGTTGCTGAATCGGGATCCCACAGCCGATGGCGTAAAAACCGGATATACAAAAGCAGCCGGATACGGCTTGATCGGCTCCGCGGCGCGGGACGGCATGAGGCTCATCGCCGCGGTGACGGGAGCATCCAACCGGATGCGGCGGGCCAAGGAGGTACAGTCGCTCCTGACCTTCGGATTCTCCACATACAATTCCCTGCAGCTTGCCAAAGGCGGAGTGCCGGTTACCGATATCAAGGTGTACAAGGGAGACCAGGATCAGGTCGGCATCGGTGTATTCGAGCCTTTGTACCTGACCGCGCCGCGTGACAACAAATTCAAGATCACGACCCGGCTCAATACGCCCCCGTGGATAATCGCGCCGGTTTCGCCGGGCACGGAAATGGCCAATATAGAAGTCCTGGTAGGGGAACAGAAGTTGATGCGGTACCCGCTGGTCGCGTTACACCCGGTTGGAGAGGGCGCCTGGTGGGAGCGGGCACTGGACTCCGTTTTGTTGTGGTTCGAATGAGCCCCAGTCCGCCTGTGGACAAAGGCAGTAATGGCGACGGTAGCGGTCGGCAACTATCTGACCGCGCGAGTGAATATGACCCATTTGACGCATTGGATTATCCCTGCCGGTTCGAGATCAAGGCAATGGGTCGCAATGACAACCGTTTCAATGCCCTAGTTCAGGGCATCGTAACCAAACATATCAGTCAGGAAGATCTGCTGAACAGCAAGGTCCGCCCCAGCAGAGAGGGCAAGTACGTATCCATAACCGTCATAATCCGGGCGAGCGGTAAGCAGCAGATTCGTGCAATTTACGCGGATCTGGCGCAGTGCCCCGAAGTGTTGATGACTCTCTAGCCGCCAATGTCAGATGTCGTCGTTCGTGAGCTCGGCTTGTGTGATTACCTTCCAATCTGGGAGAGAATGCGGCGTTTCACCGACAACCGGGACGATCGAACCGCGGATGAGATCTGGCTACTCGAGCATCATCCGGTCTATACACAGGGCCAGGGGTGTTGCTCCATTCCCTCGGGGCACACGGAAATTCCGATCGTCCACAGCGACAGGGGCGGGCAGATCACCTATCACGGTCCCGGACAGCTCGTTGCGTACGTATTGATCGATTTGAGACGACTGAGAACAGGGGTCAAGTCGATGGTGCATATGCTCGAACAATCTGTCATCGACTTTCTCGTTGATCTGTCGCTGCCGGCTGAGCGCATCAGCGGGGCACCCGGAGTCTATGTTGGAGGGAAAAAGATCAGCGCGCTCGGTCTCCGCGTGCGCCGTGGTGCAAGCTACCACGGGCTGAGTCTGAACGTTGATATGGATCTTGGCCCGTACACGGCGATCGATCCTTGCGGTTACCAGGATCTGGACGTGACGCAGCTTAAGGATCTTGGCGTGCCTATGCCCATCGGAAAGGTGCGGCGCGATCTGGCGCAGCGAATCATCAGCAAACTGAGCGACTAAATAGATGTCAGGAACCATTTACAATCCAATGCGAGCGGATAATTCGGTGCGCAGTTCGGCAAGGCGGTGGGGTGTGCCCACGTCTACCCATCGCCCCGGAAAGTATTCACCGGATATCATGTTGTTTCTCATGGCATCCCGCAGGACGGGTGCCAGCGGAAAACGTGTGGGTTCAAGATCCTGGAAAAGGCAATGGTGATAAACGCCGATGCCGCTGAAAGTCAGCCGTACTCCTGGTGAATCATCGCTGATTTCATTGACACGATTGCCGGTGAGCAGGAAATCGCCCCCGGAATTGTCAGCGGGGTTGTCGACCAATACGATGTGCCCGAGCCCGGATAGGTTGGTTGGGAGCCGGACGAACGGATAGTCCGTCCAGATATCACCGTTGACTACGACAAACGGATCCGACTTGAGCAGGGGCAGCGCATTGACGATACCGCCAGCGGTTTCCAAAGCTCCTTCAGGTTCCTGGGAATAGTGGATATGCACCCCATACGCGGAGCCGTCGCCCAGCACGGACACGACCCGCTGTCCCAAATGGGCATGGTTGATGACGATTTCCGTAACGCCGGCGGCCGCCAGCGCGTGCAGGTGGTATTCGATAAGCCGTTGTTTGCCGACGCGCAGCAGCGGTTTGGGTGTTGTATCGGTCAGCGGACGCAGCCGTTCGCCCCTTCCGGCGGCAAGAATCAGGGCGTGCATGGATGCGGAGGCATTGCCATCAGCAGTTCTCTGAACTGATGCAGGTCGTCATGCGTTTCACAAACCCCAACGGCGTACCGCCATACCAGCGGCAGATCACCGAGGTAGTTCGGTTTGCCGTCGCGATGAAAAAGACGAGCGAATATGCCAAGCACCTTGATATGTCGCTGCAGGCCCGTCAGATCGAACCATCTGAGAAAGCGCTCCTCGTCACCGTTGAGCGGCAATCCGGACTGCAATGCGAGGTCCCGGTAGCCGATGGCCCAGTCCCGGACCTTTGGTCGCGGCCACTCTATGTAGCAGTCTCGTAACAAGGACACAAGATCATAGGTCACAGGACCGGTAACGGCATCCTGAAAGTCCAGAATTCCTGGATTGTTGCTTTTCGTAATCATCAGATTGCGGGAATGGTAGTCGCGATGCACCCACACCTGTGGCTGCTCGAGGGCGTTTCGGCACAGCACCTCGACGGTATCGTCAATAATTTCCGCTTGCCTGCTGCTGAGGCGGATTCCCAGGTGCCTGGCGACGTACCATTCCGGGAAAAGCGCCATCTCCTGCTCAAGAAGTCCGCGGTCGTAGGCCGGAAAATACCCAGGATCGAGCGTGGTGCCGGTCTGCAGCACGATCAGAGCACCGAGGGCGTCGCCGTAAAGGCGGTTCACATTCTGCCCGTTGAGCTTATCGAGGTACGTGACCTGTCCTAGATCCGAAATCAGCATGAAACCCTGATTATCATCCTGTTCAATGATTTCGGGGACGTTTAACCCGATGTGCCTCAATTTACGTGCCGCTCTGACATAGCTTTGCGTGTTTTCCCTATCCGGCGGTGCGTCCATGACGATATAGGACTGTCCGCCGTGATCC
This sequence comes from Gammaproteobacteria bacterium, assembly GCA_024639325.1. Lineage (GTDB taxonomy): Bacteria > Pseudomonadota > Gammaproteobacteria > Arenicellales > JAANXG01 > JAHEKE01. The sequence continues at coordinate 2,536 of JAHEIO010000070.1, read as the reverse complement.
AGCCGATAGTAGCGCCTGAAACTCGCGTCCGTTGAGGCAGGACGCAAATTCACGTCACCGGTGCCAAAAAGGGCGAAAATCCAGTGGGTTAAAGCAGACAGTCTTTTATCCAAAAGTGTAGAACCTCTATAATCCGTACCTGATTTGCGTGGGGCGGAACTAAGGGATACATTCGAATCCGTCAAAAAGAATTCAACCAGCACGACAGCAAACAGGGGCGTAGATTCTATGCGATTTTTTGGCGCGGACAACACACCATTTCAGCCAGCAAGTTCGTTCAAGATGCTGCGTTTTTGGCTGTTAGGAACCGTCTCATCGGTAGTATTTTCAACGCCGGTCTATGGTCAGCATGTCTGCGATCCGGATGTGATTTCACGTCCGAGACCATCCGTCACCGTGGGAGAGGGCGGAGTCATACCCATTGAGATGGAAGGCGACGAGGTTGAATCCGTGGGCACAGACACGGTCACAATGCGCGGAAACGCACAGCTGCTGCGCGGTTCCGAAGCCGTGTTCGGAGAAGTGCTGTCCTACTCGCGCAGCACTGACGAACTCGATGCAGAGGGAAAGGTCACGGTCTATTCGAAAGATGGCGACAAGCTGCAGGCGGATCGGGTGAATATGGAGGTCGAGACCCATATCGGTGAGGCGGACAATGTCGAATACCGGATAGCCAAGCGCAATATCCGCCATGCCGATCCCGAAAAGACATATATCAGGGCCCGCGGCACGGCCGACAAGGTATATCTGGAGGGGCATGACGTCACTCGCCTGGAAGACGTGACCTATACGACCTGTCAGGAGGGCAAGGATGATGTCGTCGTGTCTGCCAAGGAGCTGACCATAGATCAGGGAACCGGGCGCGGTACCGCGAAAAACATCAAAGTCCGCTTCAAGAAAGTTCCAATTTTTTATGCGCCGGTTCTGAGCTTTCCGATAAACGACGAGCGTAAGACGGGTTTCCTGTTTCCTAGCTTTGGCTACGAGGAAAAATCGGGATTTGTTCTACAGACTCCGTACTATCTCAACCTCGCACCCAACTACGATGCCACCCTTTATCCCAGGGTGTATGCAAAGCGGGGTGTCCAGCTTGGTGGGCAATTCCGTTATCTGACCCGCAATGCAGACGGTTTTGTCTACGGTGAGTACATGCCGAAAGACACGGAATTCGACGATGACGACCGTGGCGCATTTACTTATGAACACCGTCAGGAATTCGGTCGCAAATGGGAAGGGGATATTGATCTGAACTGGGTATCGGATAACGAATACTTCGACGATTTTAGCAACGACATTCAGATTTCCAGTGCGACCGCACTGCCCCAGGCAGCGAATCTTCGCTACAACGGAGACATCTGGCGCGTCGATGGGAGCGTCCGTGCCTACCAGACCATCGACAGCACCATCCCGACCATTAATGAGCCCTACGACCGCCTGCCGAGGATTCGGGCGCTCGGTATCTGGCCCCAGTCCCGGTACTGGGCGAGGTTCGAATTCGATTCGGAATTGCACAACTTTCGCCACGATGAAAAACTCGAGGGCTGGCGCCTGGACGTGACGCCCAGCGTGGAGAAACGGATCGAAAAGATCTGGGGTTTTACCCAGCCCAAGGTGTCTTTCCGTTCGATAAACTACCAGCTTGATAACGTTGATCCGGGTACAAACGACGCCCCTTCCGTCGGGGTGCCCATTTTCAGCTGGGATAACGGTCTGTTTTTCGAGCGTCTGACTACATGGCAGGGCAAACCGTTTATAAACACCCTGGAGCCGCGTATATTTTATGTATACATCCCGGAGGAAAACCAGGACGATCTGCCGGTTTTCGACACCAACGATATCAACCTCAACAACTTCAACAACATCTATCGCGAGCAGCGCTTCTATGGGCGGGACCGCGTGGGTGACACCAACCAGGTCACGCTTGGACTGGAAAGCCGTTTTCTGGATGCTGAAACGGGCAGACAGTGGATGCGTGGCGCCATCGGCCAGATCTTTTTCCTGGCCGATCGGGAGGTTCAGCTTCCCGGTGATGAGCCACAAACCGAAACAGAGTCCGATTTCCTCGCCGAAGTCCGGGCGGACTTTACCGAGAGATGGGGCGTGTACGGCTTCTTGCAGTATGATCATCAGGAAAAGAACGTGCGGGAAGGCAAGGCCGATTTATTGTATAGCGGACCTCGCGCTTTCGTGGATCTGGAATACCGTTTTTCACGTGGCAGTACCGAACAGGCCCGGATCCACGCCCTGATACCGTTCGGGCAGCGCTGGACCATGATCTTCGATGACCGTTATTCCTTTCGCGATCAGGAAAACCTCGAGATTTCATTGGGCTTCGAGTACAACGGTTGCTGCTGGAAAACCCGGCTGTTCGGCCAGCGTCGGCGACGTTCGGATTCCACGTTCCGTGATGCGGTTATATTCGAATTCGAGTTGACCGGCCTCGCTACCGTACGAACGGGGATCTAGCCCGCATTTCTCACCAGGCGGCTATAGAATCTCGTTAAGCATTGCAAACATTGAGGTTTATGGATTTGTC
>JAHEIO010000175.1 GCA_024639325.1 Gammaproteobacteria bacterium | reverse complement strand
GCTACCAAGACCGGGGTGCGTTGGAGCAACGCTACTTTCAGATCGACACGGCGCGCACGGCAGCTTATCTGGGCTTACCTTTTGCCTATCCCGACCCTTCGCCCATCCAGTTCAAGCCCGGCTCACTTTGGCTCCCTGAGGACAAGCAACCGCTGAATGAAGTTCTGTACCGACTTTATGTGGGTGCGGCGCGGACGGGCAAGGGACTTGAATTCCTCGACAAAACAGGCCGGATGCTTTGCGATGGTTCAACGCCCGGATGGGACAAGGGGGATCACCTTGCCCATGCGATGGTCGCTGCTGGGTTGGAACTCAATGGGGTGCTGACAGCCACGCCGTGGAGCAAAGCAAAGACAATCCTGGATGCCAACGCACAGGCCATGATTAGTGCAGGCCATTGGGGTGTACCGTTGATGGTCTATCGCGATGAACCGTTCTATGGACAGGACCGATTCGATCAGATGATTTGGCGGATGCGACGTGAGTGGGATGCATCAGGTAGGTAGATTTAAGATTAGAAAAGCCCATGAATGCAACGAACAGAAGTTGAACTAACTGATTTTCCAGGCTGGACGTCCAGTCTATTGTGCCAATACCGATCTTCCTAAGTTCGACTGGCGGCTGTCCGTGCCATTGCAGACCGAGCAAAGAAACATTGGACGGGTATATTTCGCCGCCCCACGTGAGTCGGGACCCGGCCAAGACCGGTCACTCACGAATAGCTCGGCAGGGCGTTCATTGCAGGGGGCGCTTCCTGCGCCCCTCTTAACACCCTTCCTAAGTTCGTTCCAGTATCACGGCCCGTGGCAGATAACAATTACTGACTCTTGAACGGCAGACCAGTGTAGGCAGGTTCTACGCTAGTGCCGTTTCTGGCGTTGAACTCCTCGATCATTTGGTTCGTGACTGCGGCGGACTCGATATCAATACTCTCGAGCGACAACTTTGAGAACGGGAACTCGGCTGCAGAGTCGGGCGGCTGTTTCTGGCGCTGCACGGGGGCAGGAAAAGCCTCATGGTTCGGGACGCCCATACGTGTTCGTATTGCTTCCTTGGTCACGTTCCAGACCATGAAGTCTTGCGCCAGATCTAACGGGCCGTCATACGTCTTGCGGATCGCCTGCAGTACAGCAGGTGCCGTATCGTGATCATTCTGGAAATGGTAACAGACCGCCAGGCGCGGTTTGGTCTGCGACATGATCTTGCCGAAAGCCTCCGCGGCTGTGTGCCCCTGTGAACCCACGAAGATTGCCTCGGAAGGGGTAAACCCGTACTTCGACATCATAAAATCTGCGGGGATGAAACATTCATGGATCGATAGGTCCGCGCCCACCGTGTGTTCCCGCCACCACTTGGTTGGTAGCGTGTCACTCGAAAATGCGAACTTCAGTCCTTTCCACTCCAGCGTGAAGCTGACGGATTGATCACCGTGAATCGCCGGAAACGTTCGAATCACCACACCGTTCTCTTCGTATATAGGCTCATTAATTGCGGTCCAATCGAACTCGTTGACTTCCAGCTTGAGACCACGCGGGTCCACCGCCGCACCGCGTGTCGCTTCTTCCCAAGCCCACATTTCGACCATATTCTCCGCCCAAGCCTTGGTTCCCCATCCCGGCTTGATACCGTTCGGTCCCCATAGCCGAACGGGTGTCAGCCGATTGTTGACGGGTCCTGTGAAGTAGAACGCCGGGAAATCGCCGGCGTGGTCAAGATGCAAGTGACCGAGGAACACTTTGTTGAGCTGGTCCAGCGGAATACCGAGCGCCATGATTCGTTCAAATGAGCCTTCCCCCATGTCAAAAATGAACTTGTCACCGTTACCGAGTTCCACGACGTAGCACGCGGCAGCCTGTTTGAGACGCGGCTGCGGCATGCCAGTCCCACAAGCAATCACCCTCATTTCATCCGGCGCCAGTTCCTCGGTGCCAGGATAGTAAACATCGTGCTTGGGAAAGGGCTTTGTGGGAGACCACTCGACGGGCTCCGACATCGCCGCAATAGCGGATTTCAGTGTGTCAACGGGCAGTGAAACGACTAATCCGACAGACGCAACAACGCCTGCTGCAAAACCTACGATGAGTGATTTTTTCACGAAAACTTCTCCGAGTGGTTCAATTAGATCGAAAGAGGAAAACGATATCTGATTGTAACTTAAAAGCGATTACCCTTGGAGTGTCGATGCGAGTTTCAAAATGACGGAGTGGGTCGCCTACGGAAGTAGGTGCCGCATTGCGTCACGATCTGAGCCGATGACTGTCCTTAGCAGCAAAGCAGCCAGATAAGAATCTTGGCGGACCAAGCAAGATTTGGGCGGCTCATTAGTCTCTGTCCGGCCACATAACGACATTGGCAGTTCTACGTTCAGGTCTCGCCCGGCACCTCAAGCCGATGCTTCGCACACGGTCAGCTTAGACGCGAAGGATTACAGGTCTTCTGGATTCCCTTTTCGGATAGGGAACTGGATAATTCACAGCGGAATGTCCTAGTATGATGCACGGCTTTTCGATAGACGAGGTGAGCCATGATTACTGGCAGTTGTTTGTGTGGATCGGTGAGTTGGCAGGTCGATGGGGCGTTGGACAATATGACCCACTGTCACTGCTCCATGTGCCGCAAGGCACATGCGGCGCCGTTTGCGACCTATGTGAATACGGCGCGTGACAGTTTTCGCCTGTTGTCAGGTCAGGATGCTGTAGCCCACTACGAATCCTCTCCAGGCTCCATACGGGCATTTTGCAGTAACTGCGGTTCCGTGGTGCCGGAGTCAAGTGGCAAAAATCGGATATCCATGCCTGCCGGCTGTCTGAACGAAGATCCTGGGGTTCGTCCAACTGCGCACATCTTTACCCCGTCGAAGGCGCCGTGGCACACCATCGGAGACAATCTGCAGCAATTCGAGGCCTATCCGGAGCCGGATGATGGTCCGGTTGTAGAACACCCCGGGCGCGCAAAGGGCGAAGTCGGCGTACGGCGGGGCAGTTGTCTTTGTGATGATGTCGCCTATGAGATAAGGACACCAATAAAGTTTGTGCACAACTGCCATTGCTCACGCTGTCGCAAAGCACGCGCAGCCGCACATGCGACCAACGGTTTTACTGCAATAGACGGCGTGGTGTTCGTGCGCGGTGACAACAAGCTGAAAACGTACAAACTGCCGTCAGCGCGATTCTTCGCTCAGACGTTCTGCATTCGCTGCGGCTCGGGTATGCCGCGACTTGACGCAGATCGCGGCATCGCGATCATCCCCTTTGGATCGCTGGACGACGATCCGGGCCGCGGTGCTGACGATCACATCTTCACTGGATCTATGGCACCGTGGTACACAATCACGGACGGTTTGCCGTGTTTCAAAGAAGCTCCTGGATAGCTCTATATCCGGCTCGGTTGCCAACCACTCCGAACAAAGCAGCAGAAAATCGCGCTGGTCACGTCCACGGACGACGGCTTTGGGCCGACGTAAGTTGCCCCATGCACTCTTTAATTACAGGGAATTAGCTAGCTAATGGCAACTTCCATCTGCAAAGCAGCAGTCGAAATCTTTCCCAGATATACAAGGAATCCCGTTAGCTCGAATGCCTCCGTTTAGCCAGGTCCGGTCATTCAAAGCCAGGCCCTCAAACTACCGCTGTATTCTCAGCCGTTCGGCATTGTCATTATAATGTCAGCGAAATCGACACCCTATAGGATTCCACTGACCATGACAGAAGAGGCGGCTACAAGATGTTAGGGAATATCGTATTCTGGTTAGGACTCGCTGTCTCCCTTGCGATCGGCTTTCTCTATTTCCGCGATCTTGGCGATGTCAGCCAGATGTTGATTCGAGTGAAACGCGAGAACATGTTGCGCTTCATTCGAAACGAGTACCGGTTTATCGCCGTTGGGCTCGCGGCCTTCGTTCTCATGACAATCGTTCATTTCGGGTTTGGCGCGGGTCCACGCGGTGTCTGGTGGGCCGCAATTTTTCTCTGTTTGGTTCTATACGGATTCCCGTACGTCTGGGTCCATGTCGGACTCAGGAACCAGAAAAATTCGGCGCGCTATTACAGCATCGACGAGGCCAAGGATTACGTCAGCCCGACGAACCAGGTGATCGTAATCGAGAATAACGGGATCGCCCGGGCCCATCCACAAGCCCAGATAATGCGTCCCCACCTAGCTGGCAACGACGAGGGTCTCGACGGCGAGAACGTCATCATGACCTATTGCGCCATGGCCAACCTTGGAATCGGCTACACGCCCGAGGTGGAAGGCCAAAAACTCGAACTCGAAGTGCTCGCGCAGCACGGCAATAACCTCGTCCTGCGAGACAACCGAACTGGTGAGCCCATTCAACAGATCTACGGGTTCCGCGAGGCGGATGCTGCACCCGAAGCTAACGGTCCGGCCTGCCCCCTCCGTCCATCGCTAGCAATGCGGCCGTGGCCAACCTTCCGAATGACGTTCCGGGGTTTCCAGAAAGCTTATCCCCAGGGGGCCGTCTTCGTGAATAAGCCGCCATCGAATCCGATCCTCTATCTTCTCGACCTGGTGCTCGAGATGGTGTTCTCGGCCTCCATAGACCGACAGCACCGTGAGGCTAAGCCAGTCATGGACAACATGACCCACTACGACGAGCGACTGCCTAACAAAACCTACGTGTGGGGGGTGAACTTCGGTGACGATGCGGTCTGCTGGACTGATGATTTCGTAGTCGAGCAGGGCAACGTCGTGAATGCGGAAGTCGGTGGTCAACCGCTCCTCGTGGCCTGGGACCCGCGCTACGAAAGTCTAGGGGTCTGGTACAACGACACCAGCGGGCCCGTGACTGAAATTGATTTTTTCGGCAACACGCCTGCTGGAAAGCTCAAACGTGTCGAGATATTAAAGCCGGGCCTATTCTGGCATGTCTGGGCAGAGTATTTCCCGCATACGGATATAAACCGTGTTGGTACCGGCGTGGACCAAAAAGCTGCGTAGGCACTCATTTCACCGAATACAGTTCCCGCTTCGGGCAAGGTGTGGGCGTAGCGTGTCCAGTCGGTGATCTTCCGCTTCGGGTGGGGTCCGGCCTATTTGGACAATGGGT
>JAHEIO010000174.1 GCA_024639325.1 Gammaproteobacteria bacterium | reverse complement strand
ATGCCTTACCCGACATCGAGGCGTCCCTCTCACTGGCTTAATTTGTGATCATTGGCATCATAGAACCGCCGTTGAATCTCTGGGCTTTCGCGCTCGGTCGACTGACGGCTTGTGGCCGGTTACCGACGGCCACGGTGAAAAATTATCAAATTATTCAAGCCGGATTGTTCCGGCTGCTATTACGGGAACAACGGCCGGTCGAGAATAGGGCAATAAGCCTTGACTTAATAGCCTGGATCCATTGCGAAAGTCAGGGCATGGGCTCGATGGGTTGCTGCTCCTACCGGTACAGCGAACCAACAACGTCGGGATTCAAGCTGAACGGCCGTCGGTGAAGCCTGCTTACGAAACCGGGAGCGTGACTCTCGCTGGATAATCGGTGAAGCAGATCACCTGTTTCGGAATGAGGCCGAACGCTGAGTCCCGTCGGGTTCACTATTCCTGACCCACGAGCTACACTGGCCTGCAATCCGATGCAGGAGAGCCTCCGAGCGTGTCATCCGAAGAACAACTACCGCGCAAGCTGACTGCCATACTGTATGCCGATGTGGCCGGTTACAGTCGCCTCACAGGTGAGGACGAGGAAGGCACGCATCGTCGCCTGGGGGAGTATCTCGACCTCATCTCGGCCGCCATCGAGACTCACCGGGGTCGGGTCGTGCACTACGCGGGTGACGCGGTGCTTGCCGACTTTGCCACCGTCACCCAAGCGTTGACTTGCGCGTGGGAAATCCAGCAAGCCCTGGCCCAGCGAAACGACGATCTGGCCGAGGAGCGCCGGGTCGAGTTTCGCATCGGGGTGAACCTCGGAGAAGTCATCGTCGACCGAGATGACATCTATGGTGACGGCGTGAACGTGGCGGCGCGCCTGGAAAGCCTCGCCGAGCCGGGCGGTATCTGTGTGTCGGAATCGGTGCGTAGTGCGGCGGGTAGCAAACTATCGCTTGACTTCGAGTTCCTGGGTGAGCGCGAAGTGAAGAACATCGCCAATACCGTTCGAGCTTATCGGGTCGTCGCTGCGAGTGAATCGGCACAAGCGCCGCCGCCGTGTCCCTATCCGGGCATGGTGCCCTTCAGCGCCGCCGACGCGGAACATTTCTACGGACGCACTGAAGAAGTCGCGCGCATGTTGCAGTTGCTGCGCCGACAGCGCTTCATGATGGTGATTGGTCCGTCGGGTTCTGGTAAGTCATCGCTGGTCTATGCCGGACTGCTGCCGGAGCTGGAGCGCAGCCGGTACTTTGCCAAGGGCTACTGGTTGATACGGACCATTCGCCCGGGGCCGAAGCCCACCGAGGTACTGGCCGAGGTCCTTGGTGGCAGTGGCGCCGATGGTGAATTCGAGCCCGGCAGCGTTGACGCTCTACTTGAGGCGCACGCGCCGGCCGAACGACTGCTGCTGTTGGTGGACCAGTTCGAAGAAGTGTTCACTCAAGCTCAGCGCGAGGAGCGGGCGCGTTTTATCGCCGCACTGCAAGCACTCAGGGCGCCGGAGAACTGTGCGCTGATCCTGACCTTGCGCGCCGATTTCTATCCCGACTTGATGACGTCTTACTTGTGGCCGGTGGATGCGAGCCAGCGGGTCGAAGTGGCCCCGCTGCGCGGCGAGGCGCTGCGTGAAGCGATTGAGCGACCAGCCGTAGACGTCGGCGTGCGCATCGAAGACAAGCTGGTAAATCAACTGCTCGCCGATGCGGCCGATGAACCGGGCGTACTGCCGTTGCTGCAGGAGACCATGGGTCTGCTTTGGGATGACATCGAGCAACGCACGTTGCCCTTCAGCGCCTATGAACGATTGAGCCGTGATGCCAGTGCAACCGGCGGTGCGCTCAGCGGCTTGGCCGTGGCCATCGCGATGAAGGCCGACGCCACATTGTCCGAGCTCGACCAAAGCCAGCAGGCTATTGCACGACGTATCTTTTTGCGCCTCATCCAGTTCGGCGAGGGCCGCGCCGATACGCGCCGCCAGCAAACGGTCACCTCGCTATACGCGGCAAACGATACACCGGCAGAATTCGAACGAACGCTCGAGCACCTGACCGACAACCGATTGCTGACGCGAAGCGGTGGTGATGAACGCAATCCACCCTTGGTCGACATCTCGCATGAATCGCTCATCGACGGGTGGTCACGGTTACAGGACTGGGCCGATGAGCGGCGCGAAGCCGAGCAGATCCGCCGGCTCTTAGAAGGCAAAGCATCGGAGTGGGTCCGCCTTGGTAAAGGTGCTGGTGGACTATTGGACGAAGCGGAATTGCCGGAAGCCGAGCGCTGGTTGGCCAGTTCGGATGCCGCCGACCTCGGATTCGACGCGTCGTTGCCTGAGTTGGTCAAAGCCAGTCAAAAGGCGATTGAAGCGGCGGAGCGCGCACAAGAGACGATTCGCCATCGAGAACTTTCGCAGGCGCAAGCACTTGCTGATGAACAACGGCGCGCCGCCGGGCGAATGCGGCGCTCGATGATCGGGCTCGCAGCACTACTTCTGATTGCGATCGGTACGGGTCTGTTCGCCTGGACGCAGAGCCAGAAAGCACAATCCTTGGCGGTGCAGGAAGCATCTGCCCGCGAAGCGGCGGAGGGGCGCCGCGTCGAGGCAGAGAATGCTCGACTTGCGTCGGTTGCGCAGCTGCTGCTAATTCAGGCACCTCAACAGCAAGCCGCCCGGCTTGATGAACGAGGCGCGTTGTTGGCCCGTCAAGCATACCGATTCGGCGATACCGGCAGTCGGCCCTTGATGGCACAGGTGGACAACGTATTGCGTACGGTGGTCGGTAAGCCGTATTTCTCACCGATTATGAGGCCATTTCTCACATCGCGCTTCGCCTTTAGCCCCGATGGCACAAAACTGGCATCCGCCCATCTTGATCCTACCGAGGTCGTGCTATGGGACCTCACTCGACCAGGTGCTCAGCCTATTGTGTTGTCAGGATTCCCGAAAGGGGGCGGATACGTGTTTTCGCTTGCGTTCAGTCCGAACGGCAAGGCGCTGGTAGCGGCCAATGCGGCTGGCTCCATTGGTCAGTGGGATCTCGACCAGCCGCAAGCGCCGTTTATTGAGTTATCCACCCAGAAAGGCGGCGTGTGGTCGACTATATTCAGTCCGGATGGGCGTTGGCTGGCGATGGGCAGCAAGCTCGACGATGCCTTTGCCGTATGGGATCTGACCCAGGCCGATGCGAAGCCGATCCTCGTGAACGACCCGCAGCCCGCCGCCGCGGGCAGCGGACCTCCTATCGAGAGAGTCGGCGGTGTGCCGGTGGCATTTAGCCCAGACAGCACAATGTTAGCTACTGGTAGCTTAAACGGTGTCATCCGGCTCTGGCGCCCCAGCGACCTCACGACACCGGTCGGCAGCCTGCACGGCCACGAGGGTGGGATGCTGGCTTTGGTTTTCTACGACAATGGTAAACACCTGGCCTCTAGTGGCCAAGACGCCACAATACGGCTGTGGAACCTCGCGGAGCCTTCGGCGATCCCAGTCGTACTGGAAAGCGGACCTAGTCCTACTAATTACTTAGATTTCGACGCCGACGGCCAAACCCTTGCCGCGTCCAGTCATAGTGGCATCAGCCTTTGGCAGGTCGACGAGTCGGAGATACCTGCGGTCGTGATGGCAAGCGGACATTTCTTTCAAGCAGCGTTCAGCCCTGATGGTAAACGCTTGGCCTCCGGCGGTGCCGGCGCCGATTATTTTCGTATGTGGGACCTGGAACCGAGCGGTCGGCCTTTGGTGCTGACGGGCCATCAAGGCTCCGTGCTTTCGCTTGCCTTCAGCCCTGATGGGAAATGGTTAGCCTCCGGAGGTGGCACCGGTGACGAAACCATTCGACTATGGCGCTGGGATGAGCTTGGCGCTCCCCCCCAGGTGTTAGGTCGCCAAGACGGTGACGTTAACTCGTTGAACTTTAGCGCCGACGGCAAGCGCCTGTTATCAGCCAGCTCGCCCGGCAATTCGGTGCAACTTTGGGAGATTGGTCGGTCAACGCCGACGCGCACCGCCTTGCCGATGCCGGGCGCGCTCGAGCCCTGGACTGCTCTTTTTAGCCCGGACGGCAAAACCTTGGCCGCGACCGGTGTGCGCGGTGTCTACACATGGGACCTTGCCGATTTAAACACCGAAGCCAGGGTATTGCTGCCAGTCGATGGCTACGCAACCGAGATAGCATTCAGCCCGAACGGTACCACTCTTGCCGTGGGCAATTATGGTCCCGTCATGTATCTGAAAGACCTCACTCGCCCCGATTCGACTGCTTCCGAATTGCTGGGTCACACACGCCCGAGTGCTGCATGGTCCGTTGCTTTCAGTCCGGACGGCAAGCGACTCGCCTCGGGGGGCATCACGGATGCGACCGTTCGATTGTGGGACCCAGATTCACCAGACGCTCCATCAGTTGTTCTTGGCCGCCACGACACGGATGTCACTCGCGTTCGTTTCAGCCCGAACGGAAATCAGCTTGCCAGCTCAAGTCATGACTACAGCGTACGGCTATGGAACGTCGAGAATCCGGATGCGCTGCCGATCGTCTTGTCCGGGCACGAAGGCAAGGTCTGGTCGCTTGCGTATAGTTTGGATGGCAAGCGCCTGGTGTCCGGCAGTAGTGATAAAACCATGAGGATATGGGATCTGACTCACCCGCTGAATGCCTCGTCCACGCAAGAGATCGCCGACAAGGTCTGTCAAAAAGTCCGGCGCAACCTGACACTCGATGAATGGCACAAATTCGTCGGTGTAACGCTTCCCTACGAGCGAACCTGTCCGAACCTACCCATACATCCGAGTCTCTTTGAAACCGCTGAGAAGCTTGCCAAAGAGAATGATATGGCGGGCTCAGTAACCTTGCTCGAGCGCGCAGTGGAACTCGATCCCGAGTTGACTATCGATCCTGAGGAGGAGGCCCAAAGGCTGGCCGGATCTGCCGCTCCATAATCCGAGCGGTCAGCCGCAATCCTGGATACCTCTTCCGAGTTATTACTGCGGTAGCGCAAATTTCTTCACGTGCACGTGAATGTCCGGAGTCGTTAAGGGTACGAGACACTCGAACATCCTTTCCCGGGCCAATGCCCAGGTCCGCACTTGGCCG
>JAHEIO010000173.1 GCA_024639325.1 Gammaproteobacteria bacterium | reverse complement strand
CTAGACCCGCAAGCACATCGGGACCCAGGTCATTCTTCCGGTAACTGGAAAAGGTCTGCAGTCCGGGCAGCCAGCGTAAGACGCCGGAGGAAGTGAACTTTTCAGGCCGCGGTTCGTTGGCTTGTTCCGTCATGTTTTCATCGATGCTCGTGTTCGAACAGGCTGGTGTGCTATGGGTACCGGATGAGTTTCGAGCATAAACGTACAAGGGAATCGAGCTTTGAAGAAAACAGGGGATAAACGATGAATTTCGCGGCCCGCCGCGACCCGTTCGTAGAAACCACGGCTGTCCATTTATGATGGAGTCTGTCACAAACAGGCTGGGGTATATCTGCCATCAACGGATGTTCGACACATACGAAAAGCCCCCCAGGGCGAACCATAGCGGAACTTTTGCTGGTGACTCAAAATTCGAGTTCTACGCCTTCGTTCTCATTCACGAAGCGCTGGCCGGGCTGTTGGACGGCAGCCGAAAGCGAGGTAGCGAGGCAACATCCGACCGCAACTGAGCGAGCACATACCTTCCGAAGCTCTGCTCCGCCATCACGCCATTGAAAGAGACCACCCAGGTCCGGGTACGCCACGACAATCTCGCGGTAACCATCGCAGAAATACTCGCTGAGCTTAACCTCGGACATTTCGCTGTCCGAGGCCTTATCGTTACCTTGCCAGCACGATTAAAACTTACGTTTCGTTGACTTGACCTGCCGCACTCCCCGCACTGCCCCGACCGGGAGAGGGAATCTTGTACAGTGTTGCGTACAGCGTTGGCACGAGCACCATGGTGATCACCGTGCCAAAGGTCAGACCGGCCATGATGGTCATTGCCATGGAGACCCAGAAGGCGTCCTGAAGCAACGGTACCACACCAAGCACCGTGGTGGCCGCTCCCAGAACCACGGGGCGAACACGTGACATACCCGCCTCCACCGTTGCTTTGTAGGGATTCAAGCCGGCGTTCAGATTGGCGTTGATTTCGTCGATCAGGACGATGGAATTCTTGATCATCAACCCGACCAGACTCATCGCACCCAGGAGCGCCATGAAACTGAAGGGTGTCTGCGTAGGCAGCAGGATCGCCGTGATCCCAATGACCGCGAACGGGATGGCCAGCGCAATAATCAAGGACGGCCGCAGCGCATTGAACAGCGCCACGATGATGACGGTCATGATCACCATCGCCGGCACGCCTCCGGGGACCAGGGATAACAGCGCGGTTCGCGTGCTGTCGTATTCACCCTTCCAGTACATGCTGTAGCCTGGCGGCAATTCAATCGCCTCGATCTTATCGATCACACTGGCTCGCAGCGTGGGAAAGGTCACGCCGTCTGGTGTGGCCTGCACCGCGGCCTGCCGGCGCCGCTGAAAACGCACGATGATCGGGTCTTCCCACTCGAGCCGGATGTCCCTGGTGACCTGCCCCAGCGGCAAGGTTTTCAGCCCCAGGGTCGGCTGCACCTGTACCACGTCCAACTCGCCCGGTACGCGCCCACGGTCTTCCTCGACGTAGCGGGCGATGATCGGCAACAGCGTGTCACCTTCGCGATACACCCCGACAGGCGCACCGTCGTAGGCCCCGCGTGTCGACAAGGCGATATTTTCACGCGAAACACCCGACCAGCGGGCACGCTCCTGATCGTAGTCGACCACCACCTTTTGCACCTGCTGGCGCATGTCGGTGCGCACGTGCTTTGCCATTGGGCTCTCTTTCAAGATGGCCATGCCTTCATTGGCGAGCCTTCGCAAGGTACCCAGGTCGGCCTCTGCCGGCCCGCTGATGCGTAGTTCGAACGGCCAGTCATCCCCGGGACCGACCGTGTACTTGCGCACGCGGGTCATCGCCTCGGTGTGATACTCGTTGAGCCAGGGCTCTATCTCCCTGACCAGGCTGTTTACATCGTCGTAGGTGGGCGTATTGACGATGAGTTGGGCATATTCCGGATAGGGAAATTCCGGGTCAACCGGCAGGTAGAAACGCGGCCCACCGGAACCGATGAAGGTCCCGACGTCCTTGACCCTCGGGTCGCCGATCAGCTTGTCCTCGATCCCCTTGACCGCAGCCGACACGCTCTGGATCGGTGTGCCTTGCGGCGCCCAATAGTCGATGCGGAACTGAGTGCGGGTGGAATCCGGGAAGAACTGCTGCGGAATACCCGGAAAACCAATGACCGCGGCGACCAGCAAGATACCGAGCCCGCCGATCGTCAGGACCCTGAAACGAATGGCACCCTCGAGTACGCGCTTGTAGACGCGAAAGAAACCGCTATCGTAGGGGTCCTTTCCCGAATCGCCACCTTTGGGAGCCTTGAGCAGGCTGATGCAGTTCAGGGGCGTCATCGTCATCGCGATCAGCCAGCTCAGCATGAGGGAGATACCGACAACGACAAACAGCGTCCGCCCGTATTCGCCAGCATCCGCCTGGGCCGCAAAGACCGGATAAAAGGCCATCGCGGCAACAATGGTCGCACCGAGCAACGCAGTACTCGGCTTGCTGGCCGCCCCAATGGCGGCATCGACCGGTTTTTTGCCGCGGGCAAGGCCCACTGCCATGCTATCCGCCACGACGATGGCATTGTCGACCATCATCCCCAGCGCGACCACCAAGGCCCCTAGGGATACGCGTTGCAGATCGATCCCCAGCACCTTCATCGCGACGAAGGTGCCCAGAATGGTCACGATCAACGCCCAGCCGATGACCAACCCCATGCGCCAGCCCATGGCGATCGTGAGCACCACCAGCACGATGAGCACGGCCTCTGCCAGGTTGATGACGAAGCCATTGATCGACTCACGCACCAGATCGGACTGCCAGGCGAACTTCTCCACCTCGATCCCCGCCGGCAACTGCGGCAGGAGTTCCTCGAGGCGCGCGTCCAGGGCCGCGCCCGTGTCCACGATATTGCCACCGGCGACGTTGGCCAATTGGATCGCGAGCGCCGACTGCCCCTGATGGCGCATCTGGTTGATGGGCGGCTCGAGATAGCCCTGGCGGATGGTCGCCACATCCTTGAGACGAATGAGTTCGCCTGTGATGGCGCTCGCGCGACTGCCAGAGCGTGTCTGGCCGATCGGACGCGAGGCCTCGACCTCGCGTGCATAGGGCGCCAGTGCCGCACCGATGTTGGCGACGGCATCCAGGCCGGAACGTCGGATTACCAGCTCGCCGATATCCTCCGGCGTCGCGAACTCGCCTGTCGTCTCGACACGCAGGCGCTTACCGGGAACTTCGATCGCACCCGCCTCCACCACCATATTCTGGGTCGCCAGGGTCGCAACGATATCCTCGGTAGTGATTTTCAACTGGCTGAGCTGGGCTTCGGAGACGTCCAGATAGATGACCTTCGGCTGCACGCCCCACAGATCGACCCGGGAGACACCCGACACTGCAATGAGTTCCTTTTTGAGGAATTTGACGTAATCTTCGAGCTCGGCATAGGTATAGCCATCGCCGGTGACGGCCAGCACAAACCCGAACACAAAGCTGAAGTCGTCCATGATTTTGGGCTTGAGTACGCCCGGTGGCAGTTGCGGAACGATATCGTTGACCTTGCGCCGCATCTCGTCCCAGACCTGCGGCAGTCGCTCGGCCCTGTACTCCTGCTTCATCTCCACCTTGATGATCGAAAGTCCGGCCCTGGACCAAGAGGTGAGGTAGCGAAGCTGCGGCATCTCCTGAATGGCCGTTTCGATGCGATCGGTGACCTCGAGCTCCACCTCCTTGGGTGTGGCACCGGGATACTGGGTGATCACCACCGCCGTCTTGACCGTGAAGTCGGGATCTTCAAGCTGTCCCAGCGTGAAATAGCTGTAGATCCCGCCCACGACCAACAGGAACACGAGGAAGTTGGTGAGGGTTTTGTGCTCGACCGCGAACCGGGGCAGATTCATGACGGCGTATCCGCCTTGGCAACGTCGAGAATCCGTACCTGCTGGCCTTCCTCAACCGAATGCACGCCCTTGACGACAATCCATTCGCCCGGTTTCAGCCCGTCTTTGATGAGCACCCCGAACTGGGCCAGCTTGCCGATCTGGACCTCGCGCCGGCTGAGCGTCTTGCTTGCCTCGTCGACAACCCAGACGAAGTTCTTGTTTGGATCATCGCCGGAGAATACCGCCGTGGCAGGGATTTCGATCCCCAGCAGCACGGAGTCGTCCGGCGGACGAGACACGATGGCGGTGCGGCCGGCCATACCGGGCAGGATCTCGGCCCCTTCAGGCTGATCCATGACCACGGTCACCGGATAGGTGCGTGTCGCCTCGCTGGCCTCACGACCGATCTCCTTCACCTCGGCCTTGATCTCCCTGTCCGGGAGTGCGTCGAAGCGCACCGTTACTTCCTTCACATAGGGCGCATAACCGATGAGGCTCTCGGGTACGCTGATGTCCATCTCGATTCGGGTCGGGTTGAGTAGCCGAACGATCGGCTGCTTGGCGAGCACATCCTCGAAGTTGTCGACATAGGTCGCGACCACAATGCCGTCGAACGGCGCCTTCAGCTCGGTGTAGGACAGATTGTCATTGGCGAGCCCCACCGATGCTGTCAAGGCCTGCACCTGCGCCTTGGACCGATCACGCGCGCCACGGCGCTTGTCGACCTCACTCTTGCTGATGAGGCCCGTGCCCTTCTTATCAATCTCGATACCGCGCACGTATTCTTTCTGCGAAAGCACGGCCTGCGCCTGTGCGGTAGCGAGTTCACCATCCAGTGTGTTCACGCGCGCCTGGAAGTCGTTCGGATCGATGCGGGCGAGGACGTCTCCGGCCTTGACCCTATCCCCCACCGCCACCGGGAGGGTAATGAGGGGGCCCGAGACACGAAACGAGAGGTTTACCTGCTGCGAGGCCTTGGCGCGGCCCGGGAAAGTGCGCTCCAGCAGGCCGCTGGTGTCCAGCACCTTGGTCGCCATTACCAACCGTGGTTCTGCTGGGCCTGTGTCCTGCGGCCCTTGCCCACACCCCGAGAGAAGGGCCAGCCCGATTAACGCCGATGCCGTATACCGAACCTTCTTATCTTCACTCGTGAGTTTCGTTTTCATTTCTCGGCATGCCCCTCGGAATCGGTGTCTGAAGCTGACGCATTACACCTTAT
>JAHEIO010000172.1 GCA_024639325.1 Gammaproteobacteria bacterium | reverse complement strand
CCGCGCGGCCTATGCGGTAGAAGGCATGAAGGACATCACGCGTTCTATCGTCCAGAACGCCGCCACGCTGCCGATGGCATACGGGGCCACGCGCCAGGCACCCGCAGGCGCCGTCAGCGGCAAACGGCGCACGATCGCCATCAGGCTCAGCGCCACGGCAATGAACAGGACCTGTCCCGTTTCCACGCCGGTGTTGAACATC
Organism: Gammaproteobacteria bacterium; assembly: GCA_024639325.1. GTDB lineage: Bacteria > Pseudomonadota > Gammaproteobacteria > Arenicellales > JAANXG01 > JAHEKE01. Next base: position 4,939 of record JAHEIO010000172.1, on the reverse strand, counting down.
AACAGCGCCAGCGGCACCTCACCCTGCGCCACGCCGATCTCGCTCAGCGCACCGGCGAAGCCCAAGCCGTCGAACAGGCCGAACAGGAACGCGATCAGCCACGGCCAGCGCTCGGTCAGGCCGACCTTGCCGTCGTGCTTGTGGACGATCTCGGCGGTCAGGAACAGGATGCTGAGCGCGATAATGGCCTCGGTGGGCGCCGGCGGAACGTGGATCATGCCCAACGTCGCCAGCGCCAGGGTGATGCTGTGCGCGACGGTGAACGCGCCGTACAGCAGATAGATTACCGCGCCGACGAACAGGAAATGCAGCAACGGTTCGCGCAATAACTTCCCGTCCTGGACCTCGATTGTCTACGGCGCGTACCATATCGGTGAGGTGTACGCGCGCTCGATCACGGTCATCTTCGTCCCGGGCAGCGGCTTCACACCAAATCGCTTAGCGTCATACGCCGGCCAGCGCGGGGTCGGAATCTCGAGCACGCGGGCGTAATAGAAGGCGCGGAGCTTCGGGTCGAAGTCCGGATCTTTCCAGACCGTGATCAACTCAGCTGCGCCAATGGAATTGGTCCAGGTGGCGTTCTCGATATCCACGGTGCTACCGACGGACGGGAGTTTGCCCTTGGCGTCGGGCTTGCGATCCCCGCCCCAGGCCACGTCGTATACTTTTTCGCGTACTTCGCCCTCTGCATCCAGCCAGCCCTTAACCACCTGGATGCGATCGAGATTGGCGCCGACCGGATCCCTCAGGGCCGCAAGCAGGAAGCTCGGCGCCTTGCCCTGCGGCGCTTTGCTGAGATCGCCGCCCATCGGGACACCTTTTTTATACCCGGCATCGGCCGGGTCGCGGGTGTTTGCGTCCGCCTCTTCGAAATCCCAGCCGCCGAAGAAACGCACGAACATGCGCGTGCCGGTGGTGGCATAGGTCTCCTTGCGATACATAGCGTCCCAGATGGATTTGCGCGTGTTCTCCTCGGCCCACACGGCAGCGAAACCAGACGCGCCGACCTCCCAGTCCATGATCTTTACGCCACTTTTCTTGTTATCCATGAAGGCGGCGGTCATGCGCTCCGGGCTGGGTTCCTGCGGCGTCGTCTTGCCGAAGAAGTTGTCTTCGGCAGCGGCCACCAGTCCGGTGTGCATGTCGGTGCTGCCGACCAGGCCGAACTTGTAGGGATTGGTCCCGAGCTCGGCCTCGAGCTTCAGGCCGTTCTTCAGGGCCGAGCGCGCATATTCGTACTGCAGCATCTCGTTTGACTTGGCCTGGCTGGCGTCCAGGTTGCCCTTGTCCCAGAGCTCGAAGTCGGCGAATTCGTCCTCCGGTGAGAGGAAGGGGTGTGCCTCGCTCGTTCCTTTGGTCTGGGTGACCTCGTAGAGGCGCTCCCATTTCGCACGCTGCTCGGCATAGGTCTTGTCGACCGCTTTTCCCGTGTAGGCCTTCTCAACCGGGAACATGATGCCATTGGACAGGTTGCCGTTGTGCGGGATAGCAAGCACGCTGCCGCCGGTTTTCTTTTCGTAGGCCTCCATCCACTTCCACAGGTCGACAGGGTTCGGGCTGCCCGGGGGCGTGGTGGTGAACGGCTCGACCTGGGTTGCGCGGTCACCGCCGTCACGGAAGATGACGTTACGGTGCATGTTGGCCCCCTTCACCAGCGAGGTCCATTCAAAGCCGATCACGGCGGTAAAACGGCCCGGCTCGTTGAAGGCCTCCGCGGCGTCGATCGTCTCCTGCCAGGCGTCTTGGTAGGGCCGAGTGCCGGGTGCGTAACGCAGGGCCTCCGGGAACTTGCCCTGCGCAAACAGGCCGACCATGTCCAGCGCCGCCTTGCCACCCTCGCCCTGCTGAACCAGGTCATACCACTCGCGGCCCTTCGGATCGGCGAGCAAGGTACTCTTGCCCGCCAGCAGATCGGTGGCAAATCCCATGTTGTCGGAGTGATCGGTCACCACGAGGAAGTCGAGCGGGCGGGCGAGTTTCACCGGCTGACCGCTGGACGCCGTCACCTGTTCGCCGCGGGCGAAGCGGTAGGCGTCACGCGGCGTAAGCCGGGCGCCGAACACGCCGGCATCCATCGAGAAGCCGGTGTGCAGGTGGGTGTCGCCGAACAGCGGGCGCGTCGGGTACTTGCGATCTGCATACGGCGAATACGGCGCCTTGCCGAGCGACTTATCGATCTTTCCTTTGTCTCCCTCACCCGGGGTAAGACCTGCGGAGCTCTCCGCGAATGCCGGCGCGGCCAACAGCGTCGAGCACAAGACCGATAGGGCGAATACGCCAGCGTTGGTTCTCATAGTTTTGCTCCTCATGATTTTGCTCCTCGGGCTGTTGACCGAGGAACAGTTTGGACCCAGTTACGATATCCCCTTCTACATCTAGAAACTCAGGACAAAATTAAACATCAGGGAGTCATCATCGGTCCGGTTTTTGTCTTGCTGGACCTTCTGATAGCGCAGGATCGCTGTCGCCGGCACGTCTCCAATCTTGCCGCTGTACTGAACGATAGGCCCGACCCCCCAGCCTTTCCCCTTGAGGGAGCCCAGGGTTGCACCCTTTCCGCTGTCGCCGGTCGTCTGCCTGTAGAAGAAACCGAACAGACCCGCCTGCCAGCCCTCACCGAATTGCTTCCCCAGCGCCCAGTCGAAGTGGAGCTCCTGACCGGACTTGTAGTTGGTCTTGTCATTCTCGAGGTTGAAGGCGTACATGATGCGCTGAGAAAGCTCGATGCCCGTTGGCTCGTGAAACAGGGTGTAAGAGAAATTCGGCTGAATCGTCCAGCGGTTCTTGCCCGCATTGAGGACCTCCTGTTTGTCGTAGTCGCCCCAGGGGGTGGTCACAAGGAGGCCAGGGGCATAATCGAGAGACAACCCCTTTGCATCTAGAAAGTCTTCTTGATGCCAGCCGATGGCCATGTCGATGCCGGGGTCGCCCAGCTTATGATTCTCGGAGCCCTTCACATCGGGAGCGTTCTGAACCCGGTATTTCCCGTCGAGCCACACGACGGGAAGGACACCCAGGACTTTGTAGCGAGCGTTCCAGGCGTCGATCCTGCCGGCATAGGTAGGTAAAAAGAAATTAACGGTGATATCAACGTCAAGACGGTCTACTTTGTTCTGACCAAGCGTGAAGTCCTGATCGGTGCTGATATCCATAAACCACAGAAGGTCGACGAAATGGAAACCCGGATCCGGAATCCTGCCAGCGCCGAAGCCCGCGCTGCCCATGGCCCAGTTGCTGCTGCCACCTTCCACCGCAAGCGTCATGGATGGAAGAGCGAGGGCTCCCACCATCAGAATCATCACGCAAGAGCGAGCTTTTAAAGCCGCACACAAGCATTTCACGAAAGCTGCCATAGCTGTCTACTCCCCCATGTTCTCTGCATGCCCCTCTTCGATGACTGACAGTCTGGGGCATTTGATGGATTCTTCATCGCTCGGTATGCCGGCATAGCGTCGAGAAATGCGGGTCCGGACTCGCCTAGTCGCGACCTCTCTCATGACACGGGACACTGCCGCGTTTCACCGGATCCCCCTACTCCTGTGCGGCCGGAGGAATCACCCCTGCGGACGCGTACGGTCACTATGCCGGACCACCGGTCGCAGGCGTCTCCGGGATTGTTGCGCGGGCATCATGAATGAACAGCGACCGCAGCTTGTCCCAGAAGTCACCACCGAGCACAAACAGGCTGGCCAGCAGAACAAGGTCACCGCCAACGGCATACGGAAGCGGGTCCCCCATGAAGCCGGGAATCCGGTCGGCAAAATAGGGCGACACCCAACCGAAGAGGAACGGTACGCAGAACAGGATGAGACCGATGATATAGCGTCCGCGGCTCACCTCCCTGGGCGGACCATACATCTTGAGAAACCCGAACACGCGGTTCTTGATATACGCGAAGCCGGGTTTTCCCATGACCGCGACCGCAAGGATGCCGAAGACCTCTCCGCTCGCGAGCAAGGCCCCCGAGAGCGTGGCGGTCATCGACGCCGTCAGGCCCATCCCCGTCACCACAGGGATACCCACAACCGGCGATAGTATGCTGAGCACCAATATCGCAATCCCTAGTTTCAGGCGCCAGCCTGCCGCCGCCGGCTCTGGCGCAATCGCTTGTTCGCTCATGGCATTTCTCCTGTTCAAACTGGGGGGCTTGGAGCACCGTATTGGAGCGCTATGTACCGGCGGACCATCATCGCTCCTCGAAACGCGCCTTGGCGTCCACCTTTCGACCAGCATCGTGATGCGACAGAGCACACCATTGAGGCCGGGAACACGTACCTCATCGCTTGTTCGGTTTACAGGGCACAAATTCCCCGTCTATCGAAAATCGCCCCGTAAACCGTCCGCCCCTTTGAGGGAGAGGAGTCGCCTGTTATGCACGTGCGCAGTCATCCGTAGGCCTTCTCGCCCTCTTTTCCCGGCAGACCATGGGGATAGAGCAGGATCTTGCCGCACTTCTGTGTCGCGGAGATCTGGAAGGCCTTCTCGGCCTCCCACATGGGGAATTCGTGCGTCACGACCACGTCCCACATCTGCTGTACCTCTTTGTTGCGCAAGGTGCGGATGATCCCCGGCCGGTCGATCCGGCGCGAATCGATAGTCCCCATGATCTTCAGGTTCTTCTCAGCCATCCCTCCGTAGGGGTCGATCCGCAGTTCACGATTCTTGTTGCGGAGGTTCTCCTGGATATAGATCACACCGTCGTGGCGCACGAGATCGATCTCGGTATTGAGCGTCTCGCGATCGCTGGTGAAATCGGCGATCTTGTCGGGCCCGACCCCGTCGGTGAGATCGAGCACCTGTTGGGTCCAGTCCGGGTCGCGCATGTCGACGATATGCAGATCGGGGGTACCGCCGCGCGCCTCACCGATCTTGCGCACGGTCTCGGCCTGGAAGTCGTCGGGCGCTGCCACGATCACCCGCGCGCCCCGGAACAGACCTA
>JAHEIO010000171.1 GCA_024639325.1 Gammaproteobacteria bacterium | reverse complement strand
CGTTGATACTGGTGTTTTTGGAGAGCGACGCGTTGACCGACTTTCGCAATAGTGACGGCTGGAAAGCCGGTGTGGATGGTTCGGTGGCGGTAGTCAAATGGGGCGTGGGCGGCGACATCAATACCATCGACATCAAGGACCCAATCGTGGGTTTCGTATTTAATAACCAAGGTTTGATGTACAACCTCACGCTGGAGGGATCGAAATTCACAAAAATAATTCGCTAGCCCGCATTTCTCACCAGGCGGCTAGACGTTAGAAGCTTGAATTCGATCTGCCGGTATTTGCCGGTGTCTGCGGGTTTGGTGGGGGTTTCTGCTTTGTTTTCCAGGTCGCGAACGACGGCCCCTGTCCGTTTTACCAAAGCGGCGGGTCAATATCGCCCGATTTGTCCCGCGGCCCGACCCCGCCCCGAAGGAGCCAGCCACTCCGCCAATTTCGACCACCTCCGTGTCTCCACCTTCCCTTTGACGGCGGTCCCGACGGCCTGTTTTTGACCGACCAGTACAACCAGCTTCCGGCCCCTCGTGATACCCGTGTAGAGGAGGTTCCGGCGCAGCATCACATAGTGCTGCATCATCATGGGGATCACGACAGCCGGGTATTCCGAACCCTGCGATTTATGAATGCTGATAGCGTATGCCAGAGACACCTGATCGAGTTCCCCAAATTGATACTCGACAGGGTTGCCGTCGAACTCGATTACGAGATCCTGAGCGTCGGGTTCGATACTGCGGACGTAGCCCATATCACCGTTGAAAACTTCTTTGTCGTAGTCATTTTCGGTCTGCATAACCTTGTCACCGACGCGGTAGGTGAAGCCAAAACGTTCAATAAAAGTGCCATCAACGGGCGGATTCAGCGCTTTCTGTAGCGCGACGTTCAACGCCCTGGCACCGAGACCACCGCGATTCATCGGACACAACACCTGAACTTCCTTGATGGAGTCGAAGCCGAAGCGCTTTGGCAGACGATTCTTCACGATCTCGATAATCTTTGAAATGCCGTCCTCAGGCTCGCGAGCCTCGACGAAATAGAAATCTGAGTCCTCGCTCTTGGCGACATCAAGGTTTGGCATATGACCGGAGTTCACTTTGTGAGCGTTCGTAATAATTTGACTCCGCGCCGCCTGTCTGAATATTTCGGTCAAACGGGCCACGGGTACGGCCCTGGAATCGATGATGTCGGCAAGAACCTGACCCGGCCCCACCGAGGGAAGTTGATCAACGTCTCCTACCACCATTAGTGCCGCCTTGTCTTGTAACGCTCTCACCAATGACGCCATCAGCGGCACGTCCACCATGGAGGCTTCATCGACCACGAGCAGGTCGCAATCGAGAGGATTGTCGGCGCTTCGTTTGAATCCCCCATGCCTTGGGTCCACTTCCAACAGGCGATGAATGGTCTTCGCTTCCATCCCGGTGCTTTCCGAGAGACGCTTGGCTGCCCGCCCCGTTGGGGCTGCGAGGGCAACACTGACATCCTTCACGGCCAAGATGCTGAGGATCGCGTTCACCAGGGTTGTCTTGCCGACACCGGGCCCGCCGGTGATCACCATGACCTTTGAGGATACCGCCATCTTGACGGCTTCTCTCTGGCTGGCAGCCAGAGTGACGCCGAGATTCCGCTCTACCCACGGCATGGCTTTGTCAGCGTCGATATCCGGCCAGGACGGCTTGCCCGTCGCCAGCGTCTGCATTCGTTCGGCGACCATCTTCTCCGCTTTCCAGATTTGACCGAGAAAGATGCATCGTCGTTCAGCGATTGTGTCGGCAACCACAGTTTCATCCTGCATTTCCTGTCGAAGGGCATCCCGGAGAATATCGGAGGGTATCGCCAGAAGCTGCTCCGCCATAGGCATCAGATCATCTTCAGGCAGGCCGCAATGCCCTTCCGACACCGCTTCGGTCAGGGTATACGAAATCCCTGCTCTTGCCCTGATCATAGCCGTCTTCTCGATGCCGAGTTTTTCGGCTATTTGATCCGCGGTCAGGAACCCAATGCCCTTTATGTCCCGCGCAAGGCGATAGGGATTCTCACTGACCAAAGGGATCGCGTCCGCGCCGTAAGTCTTGTAGATTCGTACTGATCGTGACGTGCCGACACCGTGGGATTGAAGAAACACCATGATCTCCCGGATAGCTTTCTGATCGGCCCAGCCGGCGGTGATTTTCTCGACGCGCTTAGGGCCGATGCCTTCGAGTTTGCGCAACCGCTCGGGCGCGTTTTCGATGACATCGAAGACCTCCTCACCGAAGGACTTGATCAGCTTCCTGGCGAAATGAGGGCCGATGCCCTTGATCATGCCGCTGCCAAGGTATTTCTCGATGCCGTCCAGGGAGCTGGGCGGCATCACCTTCAGGAAGGTCGACTTGAACTGAACCCCGTGCTCCCTATGATGATCCCAGCGCCCACTGGCCTGGATGAATTCGCCTGGTTGAACAGATGCGGCTGACCCGAGTACGGTAACAAGCTCATGGTGGCCGCGAACCTTGACCCGCAGTACGCAAAAGCCTGTTTCCGAGTTATGGAATGTGACACGTTCGACCAGCCCCGAAAGGGGCTCACGATCTACCATGCCTTGTTACCGTCAATCATGCCATGCTCTTAAAATCCTTAAAGTCTTGGAGAAAGATCCGGCCGCTTTTGGGTTGGAAGCGAGCGTCTCACACGTCGTTGATCGCAGTCGAGAAACGATGAATGGGTGAATTTATCGTAGGCACCCAAGAAGCCAGGTGGCCGCGGCTAACGGTCCGACAATCGATGCACCGAAGTACTGTGACCAAAACTGTCGAGTCTAAAGCTACGATAACCCGCAACACGGGTGTCGAATGTTTTTTCGGCCCGTGCGGCAAATTGCACGCAGGTCGAGGGCGTAGTGTATATAGAAGCAGTGCCGATGCGTCCGGTGAATTCCTGGTGAACGTGCCCGGCGCACACGACTTCTACCTGCGGAGACGCCTCGATAAGCTCGATGAATTCGTCGGCTTGGCTTAGCCCGAGCTTATCGAGCCAAGCGACGTTAATGGCAATGGGAGGGTGGTGAATAAAGACCAATGTCCGGGTCTCGGGTCCGCTGGCCAGATGAGTTTTCAGCCAGTTTAACTGATCCACGTCGATGGCGCCCTTGACCTCGCCGGTGACCTGGGAATCGAGCCCAATGATGCGCCATGCACCTGCCGTTAGCGTGAAGGTTAGGGGGCCTTCGGTATTGGGAAAGCACTCGGGGAAGGCCTTTCGCAGGTTGCTTCGATCATCGTGGTTGCCAGGGATGATTCTGCAACGATCGAGCCAGTCCCCGAGCGCCTCTCGCAGCATCAAATACGTCTCCAGCGTCTCATCCTGAGCGAGATCTCCTGTGAGTATTAGATAGTCAACGTCGGGTTGCTCCCTTCCAACCTGCTCCAGCACGGCACTAAAAGTGTTCCACGTCGCCACCCCGGCCAACAGCGCTTGTGGATCCTTGTACAGGTGCAGATCGGTGAGCTGTACGATCTGAATCGTCATCTTCTCGGTATCCTGAATTTGCGAATTTGGGGTCAGGGTAAAAACATACGCCTAAAGTTTTTACTCTGATCCCATTATCCCGCCAGCGGTGAACATGCTAAATTCAGCCTGCATTTAGTCACCGGTCAATCATTGTGACTAATGGTTATTCGCTTTGTTATTGTTTGCGAATCAGATTCGGCATTGTAAAACATAATAGTGTAATCCGCGAAAGTCGTGCCCGCTCGATATACAGCGTTTAATAGCCAAGACGATAGAGCCGTCTAACGACCGGATTCAACGGCGTGGTTTTCGCGACCGCTCGTTTTTGAAAGGCACGGATATCTTTAGACGATAACGAACTATCAATTCGACTGGGGATGATGGTCTCAAGGAACACTTCCGCTTCAGACTCTAGGTACGAAACCAGATGCGCGTAATCCCCTACCACAATCATCCTCCCAGGATGACGCTTCTGGCAGGGGTGTTCAAAGATGTCTGCGACATCCCTAGCCCGCATTTCTGCCGAGGATCCCGGCGCTGGATGGTCCCGGCCCCCAGCTCATCATATTTGTCTTGCTATGCCGTCGCTTTTTTGGTTGTCGCTTTCTTTTTGGTTGCTTTTTTCTTGGCAGCTTTCTTCTTCGTAACCTTTTTCTTTACGACCGTCTTCTTGGCTGCGCCGGGCTTGGTGGCAGGCGTCTCGGGTGAGATGCCCATCAGACCCAATATGCTGCGGCGCAGATCGCCCATCTGTTTGATTACCGCGTCCATAGATTCCGCCGCCGGTGACTGGACTCGAGTCATGGCTTCCGATATCCGTTTCTCGAACATGCTCTCCATGAAATCGATCGTGCTTGCCGTTGCCGAAGCGGCCTTCCTGACTGAACCGACCAAATGCTCTCGATATTGCTCTTCTACAGTGGACCCCTGTTTGACCAATGAGTTAAACAGCTTTTCGCCTTCCTGTTCCGCCTTAGAAAATGCTCCAAGACCTGCCAGCCAAATTTTGTGCGCAGAATCCTCGATCTTGTCGAGCGCGTCGAACTCTTCTTTGGTTAGACTTTTCTTTTCCTTTCTTTGCTTATGTTTTGCCATAGTAACCTCGTAACGGATTTCGGGGGAGATTGTTCAGTATACTTTAGAGCCGAAACGATTCGAAACACAAGCAGGTTGAATTTCGAAGGCCCGCCTCTGACTGGTCCTGGCTGACGCATGTCAGTCAACGGCCGTGAGCCCGGAAATTCAACTGCCGATTAGCTCTCACTTACAGCGGACACGGTCCCAGATTGGGGTGCACCGCAGCACTTCGGTCTGGAATCGGCCCACTCATGCCTGTCGCCAACTGATCAAGGCACGTAGCGATTTGCCGATTGTGTTGAAAAAGTACTTAATTGGTTCCTGTCCAGAATACCCCTCATTGCGAGCGTAGCGAAGCAAACCAGTGAAATAAATTGGTCAAGTACGGCGCTGGATTGCCGCGTCCTGCCACGCTTCGCTCGCAGCTTCGGCACGCTTCTCGCAATGACTCAAGCTTTTTCTGGAGAGGAACTAGCCCGCATTTCTCACCGGGCGGGCTAATTAGCATAGGCGGCGGTCGTGATGATGCGGGCAGAGCCGTACTTTCCTCTGCGCAATATACGCCTCCTTATACCAGGCGATGGCCGCGTCAA
>JAHEIO010000017.1 GCA_024639325.1 Gammaproteobacteria bacterium | reverse complement strand
CTCAATAGGGCAAGTCGGGATTCTTCCGGCATGGGAATCCCGTCGCCGTAACCCAGTTTCTCCAGGATTGCCGAAACGCTTTCATTGCCGAAGTGACACTCCAGCGCCGTGAGCGCCCGGCAGGTTACATTTTCCAGTTTACGGGAGCGGATCAATTCCATAAATTCCTCGATCTCCCGTTGTCGCATCCGCTGCAGCAGCAGATGCATGTCGTAAAACCAAATCAACCGAGGATTTTCGGAGTGGTGCCCGACCAGGTGGAGGCAGGCCAGGCACAGCGCGAGCCCATAATTCGGCGCAAGCACCGGAAAGGCAAAGCGGGGCAATGTAACGGCGGACTCATTAACGAATTCAAAGCTGAGGATATTCCGGTATTCATGCCGGTTGGAAAGGTTCCAGTGGATATCAACGGTGTGAGCCACCTGACATTCATCTGTGTACCTCATACTCGTCTGATAACTGACAAGTCCGCCGTCGTGGGCGAGGACTGACTCATAACCCAACGAGGATAGCGTCTCCCTTATGTCCGCGAGGCTCGATTCATCGATAAACAGATCTGTATCGACTCTGGGCCTTACATCCGGGGTTGCATAAATCTGGTAACAGAGCGCCGCGCCCTTGACGAGCAGGTAGGGCACATTGGCGGCATACAATCCCGCGCAAACCCTTTCCAGCTCTTTGTCCTGAAGCTGGAACAGCGCTGCCTGGCGGAAAGCGGCCTGCTTCAGTGTATCGGTGTGTTTCAATACGCTAGATTTTTCGAGCAATGAATACAGCAGTGCATGAACGCCGTGAATCTTAGCCAGATCCAGAATTCTGTCAGCATATCCTGCTTCCGTCTGGCCTCGTTCGACATTCGTTGATTCCAAGAGGATGTGGGCCAATTCAATTGAACCGGGAATTTTGTTATTGGGTATTTGTCCGTCCTCGTCGAGGCGCATGCCGCGCCGGAAGGTTATCGACACGTTATCACAGAAGGGAAGGTTTTTTCGAGAAAATCAACAATGGAAACAAACAGTTAAATATGGTTTTTCATACACGTCGAAGGCATTATTAGCTATAATCGAGTACAATTCATCAGGAACATCGCCGACAGGATTACCCGACCATGAGTGCGTCTGCTGACTACAACAGGCTGGCGGCAATATTACTGCTTGCAGCGGGCATTGGGCTGATCGTGTGGTCCGCCTGGGGGTTCGTTGACCGGTATTACCCCCAACTGCTGGGAATATCCGATGACAGGCACACGGAAATCGCAGAGTCGGCGCAAAACCAATTGAGACCATCGGGCTATAGCATCAACAACATCGTTTCTGCACATCTTTTTGGGAAAGCCGATCAATCGGTGGAGAAGAAGACGGATAATGCGCCGCAAACCAAGCTGAAACTGAAGCTGCTCGGTGTCCTGGCGAGCAGGGACGAGCACTATGCCCGCGCCATGATCGAGGTCAGTTCCAAAGGATTGAAGACGTACGCAATCGGGGAATCGATTGAAGGAACCGATGCACAACTGCACAAGGTGGAAAACGAAAAAGTCATACTCGATAGGCAAGGGAATCTGGAAAGCCTCGCCATGGTCCGTGAAAAAACGACGATCAACCGGAACAAACCCGGGACGAGCTGAGACAAACTCGGTTGCACACATCCATATTTCGCGGCGGCCGGGGTCCGACGGCGCGAATATTCCGCCGCCACGGGATTCGGAAGAATGGCCCGCTCTCCCGCTTTCGAAGCAGGTGTTTGAACACTCGGGCTAGTTTTGCCGCGAAACGCAGACTCAAAGTCTGGTCAGGCGGGTGTATTTGTATGCTGGGGCTAAACGAGCCCGGTGCTAGTCGAACAAATGACATTTTTTGATTCTGTGCCGAATCCGGGTGATAGACTACCGGCAACGCGTATGTGCGTATCGGCGGGTCTATATGAGAGAAACAGAGATCAAGACATCCGCTAAAGTGTTGCTACAGAAAGTCCGGGATGAGGCCGTGCTGCTCGATCTCGATAGCCAGAGCTACTTTGGTCTCGATCCTGTGGCGACGGTGATCTGGGAAGAAATTTCTAAGAACAAAACAGAAGAAGAGATCGTGGACCGTATTACCCGGGAATTCGAAGTAGGTGCTGATGTAGCAAAACGGGATCTGCGACAGTTTCTGCAGAAATTGAAGGAAGAGAAACTTATTGTGTCAGAGTGGGCATGATTCGCCGGCTGAGTCGGTTTCGAAAATTAAATGCGCATGAGCGTCGCCTGTTTATTCAGGCCGCGCCACTTCTCGTTCGCTCGATATTCTTCTTGAAGTTGTTCGGTTTCAAACGCGCTTTTGCAATATTCAATAATCTCAAGCCGGCCACCCGTGACGCAGTACCCGCGGAACGCCTCGACGAATATGCGCAAGCGATTCGACGTGCCTCGAACGGTTTGGGCATCGGCACCTGCCTTTCCATGTCCCTGGCTTTACGGGAATTGTTGCTGCGAAACGGGATCGAATCCGAATTCCGCATCGGCGTAGATAAGGTCGGAGACGAATTTTCTGCTCATGCCTGGCTCGAGTGTGACGGGCGTCCTATCGGTGAGGTCGTCCCATCCGACTACAGGGTGTTCGCGGGCCTGCGATAGTCCGCTTTTCTAACCAGAATCCCGAGCGATGGCGAAGCTCGGGCGCCGATGAACGCCGGGCTGCAGTGAGGTGCGTAGAGACAGCACTGGATTTAATGAGGCCGAGGTTCAGCCCTTAACAACGGATTAAAGCCGGCTGGAGGGAAATCGGGGTTCGCCGAACTGACCCCAGGTTCATCCAGATCGACGAAGGAAAATTACCGGCATCCCCGCCCCTTGGCACGAGCGCCGGAGTCATATAGAATCGCGCGCCTTTCTACATCAACTCCTTGCCTCACCGAATCATGTCGGGAGGCAAACCCATAAGGAGCCTATCTTTGAGACATTATGAAATCGTGTTTCTGGTCCACCCTGACCAGAGTGAGCAGGTGTCCGCTATGGTGGATCGCTACCGCGGCATGATCGAAAAAGACGCCGGAAAAATTCATCGATTCGAGGACTGGGGGCGCAGGCAGCTTGCCTTCCACATCAACGGTGTGCACAAAGCGCACTATGTGTTGATGAACATCGAGTGTGAGCGAGCCACGCTGGATGAACTGGAGAACGTATTCCGCTTCAATGACGCCGTGATCCGATCCATGGTGCTGCGGCGCAAAAAGGCCGTCACGGAAACTTCACCTATGATGACGGAGGTCGAGCAGGAGAGGGAAAGGGAGAGGGCCGCGGCTGCCGCCAGCAGCGCCCGTGAGACCGTAGCGGAGGGGGCGGGATCCTCGGAAAGCGCAGCCGAGGAAGGCACCGCCGAGGTAGGCACCGTCGCGGAGAAACCCGTCGTTGGAGAGGGCCGTGGCGACACTAATGAAGCGGTGGACGCAACTGAAGATGCGCGGGAAACAGCCGATGAAAGCGGCGAAACAACCGATGGTGCTGGTGACCAGGAAGGTGCCGATGACGACCTCAAAGCCGAAGATGGCCTAAAACAGGAGAAAGAATGATGTCACGCTCATTTACGCGACGCCGCAAATATTGCCGTTTCACCGCGCTCGGAGTCGATGAAATCGACTACAAGGACATCGCGACACTGAAGAATTACATTACTGAAACCGGAAAAATAATTCCCAGCCGTAATACGGGCACCAAGGCCCGTTACCAGCGGCAACTATCACAGGCCGTGAAGCTGGCGCGCTACATCGCCCTGTTGCCCTATACGGATCTGCACAAAGGATAAAGGACGATGGAGATTATTCTACTCGAAAAAGTACAGAACCTTGGGGATCTCGGCGATCTGGTAAAGGTCAGGCCAGGTTACGCCCGCAACTATCTCATCCCACACGGCAAGGCGACATTTGCTACCGATGAAAACAAGGCCGCCTTCGAGAAACAGCGCAAGGAACTGGAACAGGCGGATGCACAGCGGTTGCGGGAAGCCCGGCTGCGCGCGCAGCAGATGGAGAATCTGGTAATCGAGCTGACACGCAAAGCTGGTGAGGAAGGAAAGCTATTTGGATCCGTAAGCACCATCGATATTTCCGATGCCGTAAACGGCAGGGGGCTTACCCTGGAAAAATCTGAGATCAATCTCGACGAGGGTGCACTGAAGACGCTGGGTGAGCACGACGTGGTTATCTCCCTTCACCCCGAGGTTCATTTCAGCATCAAGATAATCGTCACCGCTGAGGAATAGTCAGAGCCGGCCTAGTTTCGCCGGATTGAGATTCGACCGGCAACACCTTACCGGCCGGAATCCAGCTGGTTCACCCGTCAGCGATCATCATTGCCCGTCACGGGTGAATAAGTTAAGGTTACTCGACCCGTGAGCGCTCAACCCAAGCAAGTCAGTGATGCCCTGCGCCTTCCACCCCAGGCGCTGGAAGCCGAACAATCGGTGCTCGGCGGCCTGATGCTGGACAACCATCGTATGGACGAAATTATGTCCATCCTGACCGCCGACGACTTCTATCGCTCCGCCCATCAGATCATATTCGACGCCATCACCGCTCTGAGCAGCGCAAACGAACCGGTGGATGTGGTTACCGTATCGGAGTGGCTGGAGAACGTCAATCAGCTCCAGGCAGTAGGTGGGCTGGCATACGTCGGCTCGCTGGCCCAGAACACACCCAATACCGGCAACGTGGTGGCCTACGCGAACATCGTGAGGGAGCGCGCCATATTGCGTCGACTCATTACGGCGGCCAATACAATCGTCGATCAGGCCTATCGACCGGACGGCAGGACCCCGGCCGAAGTGCTGGACGAGGCCGAACAGCTGGTCTTCGATATTGCGCAGCAGGACATCCGTCGCCGGGGGGGGTTTACCCCCCTCAAGGGACTGCTGAAGGAGACCCTCGATCAGGTTGCGAAATTGTACGAAACCAAGAATCCCGTGACCGGAACGGCGACCGGATTCACCGATCTGGACGAGATGACGGCGGGCCTTCAATCCTCGGATCTGGTGGTCGTGGCGGGGCGCCCATCCATGGGTAAAACCGCGTTGGCAATGAACTTCATCGAGCACGCCGCGATCGATCAGAACATTCCAGTGGCGTTTTTCAGCATGGAAATGCCCGGGACCCAGCTTGCGATGAGATTGCTGGCGTCTCTGAGCCGTGTCAATGCGCAGCGGCTGCGCACAGGCAAACTGCACGACGAAGACTGGCCGCGTCTGACCAGCACGATGAGTATGCTGTCCGAGCTCCCGATCTATATCGACGATTCTCCGGCTCTGTCGGCCCTGGAAATCCGCACGCGGGCACGCCGACTCCACCGGGAGCACGGTCTGGGAATGATAGTCATAGATTACCTGCAGCTGATGCAGTCTTCCGACAGTTCGGAAAACCGGGCGACGGAAATATCCGCGATTACGCGCTCGCTGAAGATCCTTGCAAAGGAACTCGATGTCCCGGTGGTGGCGTTGTCCCAGCTAAATCGAAGTCTCGAATCACGGCCCAACAAGCGCCCCGTCATGTCTGATCTGCGCGAATCGGGGGCCATCGAGCAGGACGCCGATGTGATCTTTTTTATCTACCGGGACGAAGTCTACAACGAAGACAGCAACGACAAGGGTATTGCGGAAATCATTATCGGCAAGCAGCGCAACGGACCTGTGGGAACGGTGCGGCTGACATTTCTTGGTGAGTACACGCGTTTCGAAAATTACTCGAGCACGCAGTCGGTCGGGGGCTATCCGTGAGTCGACCCGTTTGGGCTCGGGTCGATTTCAACGCACTTCATTCAAATCTGCAGCTTGTCCGCACGCTGGCGCCGGGGTCCGCGATCATGGCGGTCGTCAAGGCCAATGCATACGGACATGGGGCAGTGGGCGTCGCACGGTCGATACGAAGCCTCGTCGATGGGTACGCCGTGGCCGGCATTGACGAAGCCGAGGAGCTGGCATCCGCCGGCATCGAAAAGCAAATTTTCCTTCTATCTGGATTCCACGAGCGGCCTGAGATCAATCAGATCGGCGAGCGCGGGTTCATCCCTGTGATCCATAGCTGGGAGCAGATACAGCAAATCGACATCGCGTCGGTATCAAGACAACTAACCGTGTGGGTCAAGTTCGACAGTGGAATGCACAGGATCGGCTTCCCGCCGGAGCAGGTCGCCGGCGTGCTGGATCGGCTCGGCAGTCATGCGCATGTCAAATGTGCGGGCCTGATGTCGCACCTGGCCTGTGCCGATGACCGTAAAAGCGCGTACAACGATTTGCAGATCGAGCTGTTCGGTCGGACCACGGCGCCATTCGATCATTCAAGGAGCCTGGCTAATTCGGCCGGTGTTTGCGCCTGGCCTCGCAGCCACCAAGACTGGGTGCGCCCGGGGATCATGATGTACGGTTGTACACCGCTGCTCGATGAAACGGAAAACGATATTGGTTTGCGACCCGTGATGTCCCTGTGCTCAAAAATTATTGCAGTACATCGGCTCAAACGGGGTGACCGTATAGGCTATGGTGGGGACTGGTGTTGCCCGGAGGATATGCGTGTCGGTGTTGTGGCCTGCGGCTACGGCGACGGATACCCAAGACACGCACCCAGCGGGACGCCGGTATGGATCCGCGGGCAGCGAGCGGGCATTTTGGGACGGGTGTCGATGGACATGATGACGGTGGATTTGCGCGGACTCGACGAAGCGGAGATCGGGGACGTGGTTGAATTGTGGGGAAAGCACGTCGCCGCAACGGAGGTTGCGAGCTCGGCAGGCACCATTTCCTATGAAATTCTAAGCGGGGTGACCAGCAGGGTTCCTCGCATCATTGGCGAACCTCCCCCGCGCGTACCCGGACACCGGGCGTAACATGCAGGCTAAACGCAAGTCCGTGTTCGTCTGCTCCGTATGCGGTGCCCAGGCACCCAAATGGGTAGGGCAATGCGACGATTGCGAAAGCTGGAACACGCTGGTCGAGTCCCGTATCGAACGGTCCACGGTGCGTCGCGCGACACGGTCGGCGCCGCCGGCGCAACGTCTGGATGAGGTATCCATTGAACGGGATGTACGCTTCAGCTCCGGTATTGGCGAACTGGACCGGGTGCTCGGCGACGGTTATGTCGAAGGTTCGGTGGTGTTGATTGGGGGCGATCCTGGCATTGGGAAATCCACGCTGCTGTTGCAAAGCCTCGCGCACCTGAGCCAAAGCGTCCCGGTGCTGTACATTACTGGCGAGGAATCCGCGCAGCAGGTTGCAATGCGGGCACGACGCCTGGGTATCGACGCCCCCGAACTGGCGCTGCTGACCGAGAATAACTTGGAAGACGTCACGGGCTGTCTCGAGTCGAGAAAGCCCCGGGTGGTCGTGATCGATTCCATACAGACCTTGTATAGCAACCAACTGACATCTGCGCCCGGGAGTGTCGCGCAAGTGCGTGAAACCGCGGCGCAGCTCGTGCGCTTCGCCAAGCGTGAAAACACGGTTATGATCCTCATCGGTCATGTCACCAAAGGGGGTGCGCTGGCCGGTCCGCGTATCCTGGAGCACATGGTGGACACGGTCCTTTATTTCGAAGGCGAAAAGTCCAGCAGGTTTCGCCTGATCAGGGCGATAAAGAACCGATTTGGCGCGGTCAACGAAATCGGTGTATTTGCAATGACCGAGCGCGGGCTGCGGGAGGTCAGCAACCCTTCCGCCATGTTCGTCAATCCCAATCGGGATCCGTCTCCGGGACGAGTGACCCTGGCGACCCAGGAGGGCAGCCGGCCGCTGCTCGCCGAAGTGCAGGCCCTGGTGGATCGAAGCCCGGTCGCCAATCCAAAACGGTTGACGGTCGGTATCGACTCCAACCGGTTGAGTATGCTGCTCGCTGTGCTGCATCGTCACGGCGGTTACCCATTATACGACCAGGATGTGTTTGTAAACGCGGTAGGCGGGATCAAGATAACCGAACCGGCGGCCGACCTGGCCGTGGCCCTCGCCGTCGTATCGAGTCTCCGTGACAAGCCGCTGAGGCAGGATATGATCGTGTTTGGTGAGGTCGGTCTGGCCGGCGAGGTACGGCCGGTGCAGCGTGGCCTGGACCGGTTGAGGGAGGCCGCGAAACTCGGTTTCAAGTCGGCGATCATCCCGCATGAGAACAAGAGTCGCAGCATGCCCCAGGGCATAGGGATCATTGCCGTAAAGCGGCTATCTGAGGCTATTTCTAAAATGAGGTCGGAGTAATATTTCGAGAAATCTTGCTCCAACTCCATATTTTAGTCGGGGCCGACGTAGAAACGCGCTTTCAGTTCTGAAAACTCGATCAGGTCCCCGTGCGACAGGGGTTCTGGCTTGTCGGTCAGGCGCTTACCGTTGAGGGTCACCACGATATAGTGATTCGATGCTGACACCATGTACCCGTGCTGGGACGGTCTAATAGTGGCCGCGGTATCGTCTTTTATGCCCAACCTGGCGCATTTTCCGGTGAAAATGATACGTTTGCCTTTGGCAGGACCCGAAAGAACGTCGACCCCGGTAGATATCAGGCTAACCTTTGGCAAGGTGTCTCTTACTTTGGCCAATCGCTGTTCTTCAGCGAGATTGCGTTCTTCGATTGACAGTGCAGCCGCGCCGTTGGAGTCGTCCATCTTTGGAGCCCCGTCATCGAACGTTGAAAAAGTGCCCATGATTTCCGGCGCCGGCGACTGATTCAGATCTCCCGGCGTGGCCTGCTCGGCGTCGGGCTCCCGCTCCGCTGCGGGTGCGGTCTGTTCCGGACGGTCTTTAAGCCCGGAACCGATTGTTGCTTCGTCCGGTCCGGCCTCAAGCTCCGGAGGGTCCAGCGCATCGTGGACATCGGATTCGACTTCCGTTGCGCCGCCGTCCAGCGGTGCCGGCTCCACGGTATTCCGTACCAGTTCGTCGCCACGGATGTTGAGTTTGTAGGGTCCGATCTGAATAACGTCCTGATCATAAAGGCGGGCCTTCTCGATCTCACTGCCGTTGACGAAAACTGCGCCTCCGGGAACGAGGCTCTGGATGACGCAATTGTCGTCGAACAGTGATACCCGTGCGTGTTTGTCGGAAACCGTAGGTGAGTTCAAATGCAACTCGTTAGCGGAGCCGCGGCCGATCGTAATCGTTCCGCTGTCGAAAGAGTAGCGCGTGCGCTCCGTGTTTTTTTGGTTAACTATGATCTCGACCATCGTCTGCTTTACCTGTGTTTGTCCTGATCATGATGACGGAAATGTTATCCGGTCCGCCATTCGCATTTGCCATGTCAATGAGCCGCTTGACACCTGTTTCCAGTGCACCGGTGGCTGCATCCCGCATTGTTTCAGCAATAGCCTCATCGCTGACGACGTCAGTCAGGCCATCGGAGCAAAGCAGGTAGATTTGGTTACGGTCGGATTCGCTGATGCTGATGTCTGGGTCGACTCGGGATTCTATACCGAGGCCCTTGATCAACAAATTGCGGCCGGGCCAAACTCGGGCTTCTCTTTCGTTTATGACTCCCTGCCTGAGATATTGTTGCGCAACAGTGTGATCCTCGGTGACCTGGGTCAGGCGGTCGTTGGCGAACAGATAGACGCGTGAGTCGCCCAGATTGGAAACCAGAACCTGTCCGGAAACGATGCACACCACGACGGTGGCTCCCATTCCATGACATTCGGGCCGGCTTCGCGACACCGCGCGAATAGCATTATTTGCCGCGCTTAGCGACGAAACTATCATGTCACGGGCGGACTCGGGCAACGGCGCGTTCGGAACGATGCTGCCTTTGCCCAATTCTTCGGCGATGACATCGACCGCCATTTGTGACGCCACATTGCCCGCCAGGTGGCCACCCATTCCGTCGGACAGAATGGCGATTCCCTGGTCCGGAATCATTTTGATGGCATCTTCATTGCGCTCTCGTACCAGCCCTTTGTCGGAAGCGCCAACCATTTCAACTGGCATCGTGTTCTCCTGTCCGTTCTTGCCCGGTTTTTATTGTGCTCATTATGTCAGTATAGAAACAAGGATCCGATAGTAAACTTTATGCAGCTTTTCCAGGTCATCCAATGCAATACATTCATTGACCTTGTGGATCGTCTGGTTCAGCGGCCCCAGCTCAACCACCTGGGCCCCTGTCGGGGCCACGAATCGCCCGTCGGACGTTCCTCCGGTGGTCGAGGATTCGGTCCTGATCCCCAGTTCGTGGTGTATGGCTTGTGAAACGACATCGATCATTTCATTACCATCGGTCAGATACGGGATCCCGGAAACTCTCCAGTCGACTTCGTAATTCACGCCGTGCCTGACCAGAGTTTCCTCGAATTTCCGCATCAGCGTATTCGACGTGGATGCCGTGGAATGTCGAAAATTAAAGGATACGGATAGAGCGCCTGGTATCATATTTTCGGCGATGCCGTCGGCGGTCATTCCGGTGATCTGTAGGCTGGTCGGAGGGAAACGGGAATTACCTTCGTCCCATGTGGTGCGGGTCAGCTCCGCCAGAGCGGGAGCGAATTCGTGAACCGGATTCCTCGCCCGATGGGGATACGCAACGTGCCCCTGGACGCCGACGACTTTGAGTTCGCCGAGAAGAGAACCGCGCCGCCCAATCTTAATGGTGTCGCCCAGCCGTGAATGTGACGTCGGTTCACCGACCAGGCAGTAGTCTATGTGTTCTTCTCGCGCAGTCAATTTTTCGATAACCTTGCGCGTCCCGTCGCGAGCGGGGCCTTCTTCGTCGGAGGTGAGCAATATCGCGATCGATCCGCGGTGAGACGGATGTTGAGCTACGAATTCGTCCGCGGCAATGACGAACGCCGCAATCGATGACTTCATATCCGCGGAGCCCCGTCCGTATAGCAATCCGTCGCGTTCGGTGGGATCGAACGGGTCGAAGAGCCAATCCTGCAGCGGCCCCGCTGGTACGACATCGGTATGGCCAAGAAACACGAACAACGGTTCGCGCTCATGCCTTCGCAGCCACAGATTATCGACCTGGCCGAACCGCATGTGTTCCGCAATGAAACCCGAGGACGATAGCCGATCGGACACGAGGCGCTGACATCCCGCGTCGACCGGGGTGACCGAGGGCAGCGCGATGAGTTCTTTGGCCAGTTCCAGGGTTTGATCACACATAGGCGGAATTCATTCCGTGGCGTGTAACGCGGTATTCAGTCTGCGCGGAGGAGTTCGTTGATTCCCACCTTGGTGCGAGTTTTTTCATCTACCCGCTTGACGATCACCGCACAATACAGGCTGTGGCTGCCATCTGGTGAAGGCATCGAGCCGGCGACCACTACCGAACCCGCCGGAACCCGACCGTAGATAATTTCACCGCTCTCGCGGTCGAGAATCTTCGTGCTCTGGCCGATGAATACACCCATGGACAATACGGACCCCGATTCCACCACGACACCTTCGACCACTTCGCTGCGGGCGCCAATGAAACAGTTATCCTCGATGATCGTCGGAGCCGCCTGTACCGGTTCCAGCACACCCCCTATGCCTACACCGCCCGATAGATGCACGTTTTTGCCAATTTGCGCACAGGACCCGACGGTGGCCCAGGTGTCCACCATGGTTCCGCTGTCGACAAACGCACCAATATTGACGTAGCTCGGCATCAGCACGACGTTGGGTCCGATGTACGCCCCTTTTCTGACGACTGCCGGGGGTACTACGCGAAATCCATCGGAACCGAATCTGTTATCGTCGTGCCCGGAGAACTTGAGTGGGACCTTGTCGTAGTAGTTGGTGAATCCACCTGGAAGCACCTGGTTGTCTTCGATGCGAAAGTACAACAACACCGCTTTTTTAAGCCACTGATTGACTACCCAGTTTCCGTCCTGCTTGTCAGCCACCCGCACCTTGCCGCTGTCCAGCAACTCGATGGTCTCTACAATGGCATCCTTTATCGCAGGATCGACCGTACGGGGACTGATCCGGCTCCTGTTCTCGAATGCTTCTTCGATGACTTGTTCCAGCATGCTCATCAATCTCCCACAGTTATTGATATTAGATTGCGGAGGCGCCTTTTGCAGATTGACTGCGCTCACCGCTTGAAAGGGCGTCCTCGATCCGGCTGGACAGGCAATTCCGCGTGGCGGAATCTTTGACCGGGTTTCCATCGCGGTCGGTGATGATGAAAACGTCCTCGGCGCGTTCACCGAATGTCCCTATTTTTGCGCTCACAAGCTTTACCCTGCAGTACCACAAACATCGAGCTACCCTATGCAGGAGCCCCGGCTGGTCCTGGGCGACCACTTCCATAACGGTGTTTGCGCTCTGAGTCGAGTCGAAGCGAACGCGGGGTTCGATGGGGAACTGCTTCAGGGTGCGGGAGATTCGCGTCACCCTGGGCCGTGTTTCGGCATTGGGATTGAGGATGAGACGGCGAAGTTCGTGCTGGAGCGCAGCCAACTCACTGACCTGTGCTTCCTCTTCGGCTCCGGTCAGGACGACAAAACTGTACAGTGCGAAACCCGACAGCGTATTGTGAATACGGGCGTCCGTGATACTCAGATTCAATCGTTCGAACGCGCCGGTCACCGTTGACAGGAACGGATCAGATTCCGCCGCATAAATCAGAAACACGAAGGCGCCCAGATTAGAATCGTGGCGAATCACCACCAGCGGCAGGTCGATTGCGCTGGTACTTGCAATTGCGTTGACGTGCCAGGCCAGTTCCTCGGCATTGTAACGAAGAAAGTAGTCCTGCCTTAGGGACGACCAGAATTCATGGGCGTTATCGATTGAAATATTGCCCGTATTGATATATTTCTGCGCCTCCTCCTTCGCATCCGAAATGCGATCTTCCATGCGGATGGGATTGCCCTTGCCGAGGCTGAGGGCGTGAGTCGCGACGATATAAAGCTCTTCCAGCAGCTTGCCCTTCCAGGCGTTCCAAACGTGCGGGCTGGTAGCGCGGATGTCGGCCACCGAGAGTAAATAGAGATTATCGAGGTGTTCCTGGTCGCCAACCTTTTCCACGAAGCGCGCGATGACGGCGGTGTCGGAAATATCCTCTTTCTGCGCCGTATAGGACATGAGCAGATGGTTTCTGACGAGCCAGGACACGAAATGTGAATCGTAGTCGCTCAGATTGTGCTGTCTGCAGAAATCGAGCGAATCGGCCTCGCCCAGCACCGAGTGGTCCCCGCCACGGCCCTTGGCGATATCGTGAAACAGCCCGGCCAGGTAGAGGCGCTCCGGCTTGGCCAACTTAGACGCGATCTGACTGCAGAACGGGAATTCGGACTTGAACCTGTCGACGAAGAATCGACGCAGATTGCGCACGACGAACAAAGAGTGAGCATCCACGGTATAGACGTGAAAGAGATCGTGCTGCATTTGCCCGACCACGCCGCCGAATACCGGGATGTAGGCGCCTAAGACACCCAGGGCGTTCATGCGCCTCAGCACACGAGTGATGCCGTACTGCTGGCGCATGATGGTCATGAACAGCTTGTGATTCGCGGGGTCGTCTCGAAAAGACTGATTGATTCTGTCCGTATTAGCCCGGATCTTTCGTATCGTACCGGCGTGGATACCTTTGAGGTCGGGATGCTCGGTGAGGAGCAGAAAGGTTTCCAGGATGGCCTCGGGATGGCGTTCGAAAAGCCGGTCGTCCATCGCCTCCAGATATCCGTTGTTGATCCGGAAACGGTCATTCAGCGACTCTTCCCCCTGTGCGTTTACCGCCGAATTCTCCTCTTCATAGGTTTGAAGCAGTATCTCGTTTAGCAGCCTGAGTTCCTTGACCGTTCGATAATATCTTTTCATCAACTGCTCTACAGCGAGATTGCCTTCACGATCCTCGTAACCCAGTTCGGCCGCAAGGGTCCGCTGATGCTCGAACAGCAGGCGGTCCTCGCACCGGCCGGCGGCATAGTGAAGACCGATGCGCAATTTCCATAGAAAATTGCGCCCCCTGACGAGTGCACGGTATTCTTCCTCGTTCAGAAAATTGATGTCGATCAGGCCGCGCAGATCGGTAACGCCATAACGGCGCTGAATTATCCAGCTGATGGTCTGCAGATCACGCAGTCCGCCGGGTCCTTCCTTGATGTTGGGCTCGAGGTTATAGGCGGTTTCGTTGTATTTACGGTATCTGGCCTCTTGTTCCGCCAGCTTTGCTTCATAAAACTTGCGCGGCGCCCATAGTTTGTTCGGTTCCGTCCTGCGCTGCATCTTGGGCAGGAGCTCGACGTCGCCTTCGATATGACGGGCTTCCATGAGATTTGTGGCTACGGTGATGTCGGCTTTGGCCGCACTCACGCAGTCCTTTACGGAGCGTACGCTGTGCCCGACTTCCAATCCGATATCCCAGAGAAAGCGCAACAATGCCTCTGTAAACGGGCTGATCTGTTGGTAATCGTCCTGCGGCAGCAGTATGAGCAGATCGACGTCGGAGTAGGGGTGCAGTTCGCCCCGTCCATAACCACCGACAGCGATCAGCGCCATGTCGATGGATGGTTGCAATGATTCCTGAAAGTGGGCCCAGGCATAATGCAGAAGCTGATCGACGAACCAGGCATGGTGATGCACGATGTCCTGTGACGACGCGCCGCGCCGATGATGCGTTCTCAAAGCCTCACGACCGGCTTTGAGGGTCTCCCGAAACAGACTCAGCGGCTCGTTGGTTTGCTTGAGAAGGAATTCGAACTTCTTGTGGTCGATCAGCTTATTGCGGGAGAAGTACACGATGTTCAAATTGTCTCGGTCGGGCCGCTAACTCTGTGCACTGGGTGACAGGGTCAATATTTCGTGCCCTTCGTCGGTGACCAGGATCGTATGCTCCCACTGGGCGGACAGACTGTGGTCTCGGGTGACGACGGTCCAGTTGTCAGAGAGGAGCCGGGTCTCCTTTCTGCCTGCGTTTATCATCGGCTCGATGGTGAAGGTCATGCCCTGTACCAGCTCAGGGCCGGTGCCGGCCGTTCCGTAATGGAGTATCTGAGGGTCTTCATGGAACTGCCTGCCGATGCCGTGACCGCAGTACTCCCTGACTACGGAAAAGTTATGCTTTTCGGCGTGAGTTTGAATAACGTGCCCGATATCCCCGAGTCGGGCGCCGGGCCGGACCATCTCGATGCCTTTCAACATGCACTCCCTGCTGACTTCGGTGAGGCGTCTTGCCAGCACCGAGGGATCACCTATGCAGAACATCCGGCTGGTGTCACCGTGAAATTCGTCCTTGATAACGGTGATATCGATGTTGATGATGTCACCTTTCTTGAGTTTTTTGTTGCCGGGGATGCCATGGCAGATCACGTGGTTGACCGACGTACAGATGGACTTTGGAAAACCACGGTAGTTGAGGGGGGCGGGAATGGCGTCCAGTTCTTCCACGATGTAGCGGTGGCAGATCTCATCGAGTTCCCCGGTGGAAATGCCGGCTTTCAGGAAAGGTTCTATCATGTCCAGCACCTGCGCCGCCAGGCGGCCGGCCACGCGCATTCGCTCTATTTCCATCGGTGTTTTGATGGTGATGGCCATGTAAGAGATCGGTTTCCTCGAAAAAGACGAATCCTACACCATTTTATTGCGGAACCGCAGACTGTCGCGGCACCGGGTGCGGCCTGCGCCGTGTCATCACGCGGGTTTGCCCCATAATCGACACTATGATATAAAGCGCGCGCTTCAAATCCGCTTGCGTACCTCAAAATCGGTGGCCTGGGTTGCTCCTTCGGGGGTCGGCGCCCGAGTGCGTGTGGCAAGACTAAACCCGAACGGAGAATTGAACATGTCGAACATCACCATGCGCCAGATGTTGGAAGCTGGCGTCCATTTCGGCCACCAGACTCGCTATTGGTCGCCAAAAATGCGCCCCTTTATCTACGGTGAGCGCAGCAAGATCCACATCTTGAATCTGGAACACACGCTTCCCATGTTCAAGGATGCAATGAATTTCCTTGGTCAGATGGCCTCCAACGGCGGCACGATCCTGTTCGTCGGAACGAAGCGCGCGGCCGGCAAGCAGGTCAGAGAGGCCGCGGAGCGCTGCGGTTGCCCCTATGTCAATCACCGATGGTTAGGGGGCATGCTGACCAATTTCAAGACCGTAAAAAATTCCATTCAGCGTCTCAAGGAACTGGAGACCGACGCTGCCGAAGGCGGATTCGAAAAGCTGAGCAAGAAAGAGGGTTTGAGACTCGAGCGTGAAAGGGTAAAGCTGGACCGCAGCCTCGCCGGCATCAAGGATATGCCCGGCTTGCCGGACATCTTGTTCGTGATCGACGTCAAACAGGAATATATCGCGGTGGCGGAGGCTAACAAACTCGGCATCCCCGTCGTCGCGGTTGTGGATACGAACTGTACTCCCGATGGCATAGATTACGTTGTCCCAGGCAATGACGACGCCATCCGGGCTATTCGCCTCTATGTGGAATGTGCGGCGGACGCGATCCTTGAAGGACGCAAAACCGCCCGCGTCCAGGTGGTTGACGAGGGTGAGGAATACATCGAGGTCGACGAATCCGGACAGGTCGTCAAGAGCAAGGCTGCCGTCACCACGAAGAAAGCTGCGGCAAAGGCACGGCCTCCCGTGCCGGAATTTACCGCCGCTGCGGACGCGGAGGCCGACCAGGCAAGTACGGCGGCGGAGGAGACGGCCACCGAAGCTGCGCCTGCAGATGCAGACGAATCGGCGCCGACGGCGCCCGAACAAAGCGACATTCCCGCAAAAGACAGGCCGCTGACCGAGCTCAGCGGTATTGGCAAGGTCATTGCCGGAAAGCTAGAGGAAGCGGGCTACACGACGGTGGGCCAGATAGCCGCACTTACCGAGGCGAACCTCGAGAAGCTGGGCGAGGATCTGGATTTGAAGGGCCGCATCGAACGCGAGGACTGGATCGCACAGGCCAAAGCACTCGTCGGCAGCGACTAACGAAGGTTATCCGGAGACAAATACGCTATGACGATTACAGCGTCCATGGTTAAGGCACTTAGGGAACGGACCGGTGCGGGCATGATGGAATGCAAGAAAGCGCTGACCGACGCGGGCGGCGATATGGAGTCCGCGGTCGAAGAGCTGCGAAAGAAAGGTGCGGCCAAGGCTGACAAGAAATCCGGAAGGATTGCCGCAGAAGGCGCGATCAGCGTGGAGATCAGCGACGATCGAAAGACCGGTGTGCTGGTCGAGGTCAATTGTGAAACGGATTTCGTCGCCAAGGACGAGAACTTCAAGGATTTCGTCACGAAAGTTGCCGGTACGGTGTTGTCACAGCAGCCGAAAAATGTCGCGGCATTGGCCGGCACGACGATGACGGGCTCAGATAAAACCGTGGACGAAGCCCGGGTCGAGTTGTTCAGCAAGATCGGAGAGAATATTTCAGTCCGGCGTTTTGCCCGCGTCGAAGCGCGGGATGATCAAAATGTCAGCGCTTATTCGCATGGTTCGAGGATCGGCGTCCTGGTGCGCAGCAGGGGAGGACGACCCGATCTCGGCAAAGATATCGCAATGCACGTGGCCGCAATGCGCCCGGTATGCGTGTCAAAAGAAAACGTTCCCCAGGACCAACTGGACAAAGAAAAGGAAATATACGGCGCTCAGGCGGCGGAGTCCGGAAAGCCCCAGGATATCGTTGAAAAAATAGTGGAAGGTCGCCTGCAAAAGTACATCAACGAAGTAACACTTTTAGGTCAGCCGTATGTCAAGGACCCTGATCAGTCAGTGCAGAAGCTCCTGGCATCCGAGGGGGCCGAGGTACAGCAGTTCGTAAGATTCGAGGTCGGCGAGGGGATCGAGAGAAAAGAGGATGATTTTGTAGCGGAGGTCATGGCCCAAGCCAAAGGGGCGTAATGGTGCCGTCATCTGCCGTTCGCTATAACAGAGTCCTGTTGAAAATCAGCGGGGAAGCGCTGGCAGGCGAAAGGAAGCAAGGCCTCGATAAATCTGTTATCGAAGACATCTGCAGCGAAGTCGGCAACATTGTAAAGCAGAACGTGCAGGTGGCGATTGTCGTCGGTGGCGGCAACTTTTTCCGTGGGGCCAGGGCCGATAACCTCGCGATGGATCGGGCCAGCGCAGACTATGTCGGCATGCTGGCTACCGTCATGAATTCAATCGCCCTGCAGCAGGCGCTGGTGTCAAAGGGAGTCCAGGCGCGCGTTCAAACCGCCATACCCATGTCACCTATCGCGGAGCCCTATGTACGTGAACGTGCTCTCAATCATCTGGAAAACAACCGAGTCGTCGTGTTTGCTGCCGGTACCGGCAGCCCGTTTTTCACAACCGACACGGCGGCAAGTCTGAGGGCAATCGAAATCGGGGCCGATCTTTTGCTGAAAGCAACCCAGGTAGACGGCGTATACGATCGCGATCCCAACAAGTATGAGGGCGCACGCCGCTATGATAAAGTGAGCTATGATGAAGTCCTGAGTCTGCGGCTGAATGTCATGGACGCCACGGCGGTGGCCCTGTGCAGGGAGCACCGCGTTCCCCTCAGGATTTTCAATCTACGGGATTCCGGGTGTTTGCAGAGAATCATCATGGGCGATAATAACGAGGGGACACTGGTACATAGCGAGATCGAGTCATGAATAGAAAAGAAATCCTTAAAGATGCCGAAATCCGCATGAAAAAGAGCGTCGAGGCAATACGGGAAGATA
Organism: Gammaproteobacteria bacterium; assembly: GCA_024639325.1. Classification (GTDB taxonomy): domain Bacteria; phylum Pseudomonadota; class Gammaproteobacteria; order Arenicellales; family JAANXG01; genus JAHEKE01. The sequence continues at coordinate 41,551 of JAHEIO010000017.1, read as the reverse complement.
TGGCCAAGGTCAGAACCGGCCGGGCAAGCACTGCTCTGCTGGACCACCTGAAGGTCGATTATTATGGCAACCCGACACCGATGAATCAGGTGGCGACGGTGAGCGTGTCCGATGCGAGGACGCTGGCCGTGACTCCGTGGGATAAGTCGATCATCCCGCTAGTCGAAAAATCCATCATGGAATCTGATCTCGGGCTAAACCCCGTCACTGCGGGCGAGGTCATTCGCATCCCTTTGCCGCCGCTGACCGAAGAGCGCAGGGTGGAGATGACCAAACTGGTTCGGGGCGAGGGCGAAAACGGTAAGGTGGCGGTTCGTAACATCCGACGGGATGCCAACCATCATCTCAAGGAGCTCCTTAAAAACAAGGAGGTTGCGGAGGACGAGGAAAAAAAGGCACTGGAGGATATCCAACGTTTGACGGATCAGTACGTCGAACAGATCGACAGCGTAGTTGCCGACAAGGAAGCGGAGATCATGGAAGTCTGACGGGGCCGAATTCAGCAAGTACAACATCATGACGGACGACATCCACAACAGTTCAACGGAAACCATCCCGGGTACGGCGGAGTTGCCGGCTCACGTGGCTATCATAATGGACGGCAACGGCCGCTGGGCTAAACGTCGGGGCATGCCCAGAATAGCGGGTCACAAGAGGGGTCTGGAAGCGGTCAGGACCGCTGTCAAGGTCTGCGTGGACAAAGGCATTCCATACCTGACGCTTTTTGCGTTCAGCAGCGAAAACTGGCGCCGACCCCCCACCGAAGTGCAGCTGCTCATGGAGCTGTTCGCAAACGCACTGGAAAGCAAGGCGCGAAAATTGCACGACAACGACGTGCGCCTTCGGGTGGTGGGCGACATTGTCCGATTCAGTTCAAAGATCCGCATGCTGATAAACCGGGCCGAAAATCTGACGCGAGACAACAAAACGCTAAACCTGACCATTGCCGCCAACTATGGCGGTAGATGGGATATCGCAAAGGCGTGCCGGAACGTTGCGCTGGAAGTCGCCAATGGTGATCTCGACCCGAACGACATCAGCGAACAGGACCTGGGGCGGCATCTGAGCACCCGCTTTCTGCCTGAACCGGACCTGTTTGTACGCACCGGCGGAGAGCAAAGGATCAGCAATTTTCTGCTGTGGCAACTTGCGTACACGGAGCTTTACTTCACCGATACGTTGTGGCCGGATTTCGATGCCGAGGCCTGGGAGCTGGCATTGAATTCGTTTATGAATCGGCAGCGGCGATTTGGACAAACCGGAGACCAGGTGATGGGCGCGCAAAAGATCACGAATGCCTGAAAAGCATATTGCATCGGTGCAATATGCAGCTTAAGCAGCGCGTTACGACTGCGCTGGTCCTTGTCTCGGTTTTTCTGGTTCTTGTATTCTGGTTACCCAATCCCTGGTTCGCGCTTGCGCTGGCCATCGTCGTTCTGGCAGGGGCGATGGAATGGTCCGCGTTGGTCAAACTTGATGGCGGGTTGCGGCAGTCATCCTGGTTGCTTGCTTTCTGCATCATGCTTGTCGTTGCCTGGCTGTACCGCGAACAGTCAACGCCTTTCCTCCTTGCAATGGGATCGATTTGGTGGTTAGTTGCGTTTTGGCGTCTGTCGTCTTTTCCGGCGGCGCCCGAACCGGTCTTGATTCGCACCCTCGCCGGCGTGATGGCGCTGATTCCCGCCTGGGCGGCCCTGGTTCACCTGCACCAGGCTGATGTACCGCTGCTGATCGCGCTTTTCCTGGTTGTCTGGCTCGCTGATACCGGGGCGTATTTCTGTGGACGTGCCCTGGGCCGAAGGAAACTGGCGCCACTAATCAGCCCGGGTAAAACGATCGAGGGTGCGGTTGGTGGTATAGTATCAGTGGCCGTCTTCGCGACAGTGGCCGCTCTCTGGGTTGGCCTCAATTTGACGTGCAGCGTGGCCTGGATCGCTATTTGTGTAATCACCGCGGCGATTTCAGTGGTGGGGGATTTGTGGGAGAGCAAAATGAAGCGAATCGTCGGTGTGAAGGATAGCGGAACCTTGCTGCCTGGACATGGTGGCGTGCTGGATCGAATAGACAGTGTCACAGCGGCGGCACCGGTGTACGTTACCGGGCTTTACCTGGTCGATAGCAGGTTGTCGGCATGCGGTTCAATAGGGATTCAATTTTGACAATTAGCGATCTCAAGCACGCATTTTTCGCCATGCGGCTCTGGGTGGTTGCTAAAGCGTCGTGGATGTCGAGGTATTTAGTTTTGTTAAAAAAACAACGGTTGTTCGTAGCGCCCATCCAGGTTGGAAATGTGGGCTAGTTATGGGTGAATTCTTATACAGTGCGATGGGATTTGTCGTGGCCCTGGGGATCCTTGTTACGGTGCACGAATTCGGCCACTTCTGGGTGGCGCGCAAGCTTGGTGTCAAGGTTCTCAAGTTTTCCGTAGGTTTCGGTAAAGCCATCTGGTCCAGGACCGCGGGCCCGGACGATACGGAATATGCGATCGGCGCGATCCCCTTGGGTGGTTACGTGAAGATGCTGGATGAGAACGAGGACGAAAACGGCATTTCCGAGGCGGAACTGCCCCGGGCGTTCAACAGGCAACCCTTGTGGAAAAGAACGTCCATTGTCCTCGCAGGTCCCATGTTCAATTTTATTTTTGCCATCCTTGCCTACTGGATTGTTTTCAGCATGGGTGTTGACGGTATCGCTCCGGTTGTCGGCAAGGTGGTGGAAGACTCTATCGCAGCGGCGGGCGGATTCAGAGCGGGTGATGAAATCACTCATATCGACGGCAGGCCGAACAGAAGCTGGGACGAGCAAAGGCTTTATCTATACAATCAGGCATTCAGCAGAAAACGCATCGAGGTCGACGTAATCGACACGAGCGGGATGCAGCAGCATCGAATTATGGACCTGAGCGGGCTGTCGCTACACCAGATCAATCCTGGATTGCTCGAATCCGGGATCGGTCTGATTGGCTTCATTCCGGAAATACCAGCGCAAATCGGTACCGTGGATCCCGGTTCACCCGCCGATTTGGCTGGTTTGAGGACAGGAGACACGGTGCTCTACATAGACGGAGAGACGGTGTCCGCGTGGCAGGATATGGTAATCCTGGTACAAGCACGGGCAGGAAAATCTGCTCGGTTCGACGTGATTCGGGAAGGTGAGGTAGTGGCCGTTTCGATCATTCCGGCTCGAATTGAACAGGACGGGCGCGTCTTCGGGCGCATAGGCGTTCGCCCAGCACCCATCGAACTGCCGGACGAGGTGCTGGTCCATGTGGAGTACGGCCCCCTGGAGGCGTTCGGTCGCAGTGTGGAAAACGTATGGATAATGTCCTCGGTTACGTTGAAGATGCTCTGGAAGATCCTTCGTTTTGAGGTTTCGGCCAAGAATATCAGCGGACCGCTGACAATCGCTCAGTACGCGGGGCAGACCGTGCGTGTGGGTATCGACAGGTTCCTTCTGTTCCTGGCCGTGGTGAGTATCAGTCTGGGTGTTATCAATCTCCTGCCCATACCCCTGCTGGACGGGGGGCACCTGCTCTATTATGCGATCGAACTGTTTACAGGCGGGCCCGTGTCCCGGGAGGTGATGTTGTGGGGCCAGCAAATCGGGATCGTCGCACTGTTCGGACTGATGAGCCTCGCTTTTTATAATGATATAGTCCGTCTGTTTGGATGATTCGATACTCTTCACGCGTCGCGCCATGTCACTGACCCGGCAGTGTTAATAATGAAAAAACGATTCGTTACATTCCTATTGCTGTTGGCAAGCGCTTCGGCGTTCGCGCTGGAGCCGTTTATCGTATCGGATATAAGGGTGGATGGACTTCAGAAGATCGCGCCGGGCACGGTGTTCAACTACCTCCCGGTCAAGGTGGGTGATCAGATCGACGACGAGATCGCAAAAGAGTCCGTCCGGGCTCTTTTCAAGACCGGGTTTTTCAGGGACGTCCGGCTCGAACAGGAGGGAACCGTTCTGGTCGTCAAGGTGGCCGAGCGTCCATCTATTGCTAGCATCGAATACGTGGGTAACCGGGAAATAAAGGACGATGACATCAAAGCGGCGGTGGCGCAGATCGGTCTGGTCGAAGGAAGGGTGTTCGATAGAAAGGTGCTCGATCAGGTCATTTCGGAACTGAAAAAGCAATACTTCGTGCTGGGAAAGTATGGTGCCAAGATCACCGACACCGTGACGCCCCTGGAGAGGAACCGGGTGGCAATTAAGCTCGAATTCAATGAAGGCGAGACTGCGAAGATCAAACAGATCAATATCGTCGGTAACAAGGAGTTCGATGAAGACGACCTGACGGATGAATTCAAACTCAGCCCCACCGCCGTGTTTTCATTCTTTACACGCAAGGACCGCTACTCGCGGCAGCAGCTGCAGGCGGACCTGGAAAGCCTGCGCAGTTTCTATCAGGACCAGGGTTACCTCGATTTCAGGATCGAATCAACCCAGGTCACCATCTCGCCGGACAAGCAAGACATATTCGTTACCATTAATATCTCGGAGGGAGAACAATACACCGTTACGGATTTCTCCGTCGAAGGCAAGATGATCATTCCGGAGGATGATTTGGTGCCCCTGGTTTCCATCTCTCCTGGTGGTATTTATTCAAGGAGGGACGTTGCGGCCAGTGAAAAGGCAATATCAGATGCGCTAGCAAACGAGGGATATGCCTTCGCCCAGGTGAATGCCGTGCCCGATGTGGATCAGGAGAGCCGCACCGTGTCGTTTTCGATTTTTATAGACCCAGGCCGGCGAGTGTACGTTCGCAGGATCAATATCGCAGGTAACAACATCACCAGAGACGAGGTCATTCGCAGGGAAATGCGACAGTTGGAGGGTGGCTGGTATTCGGCGCAAAAGGTACAGCGATCAAGGGTGCGCCTGGAGCGGCTGGGCTTTTTCGACAACATCACGATTGAAACGCCCGCGGTGCCGGGCAGTCCCGATCAGGTCGATGTCAACATCGAGGTCGTCGAGCGGCAAACGGGCAGCCTGCTGTTCGGCGTAGGATGGTCGGACGCCGATGGACTGCTGTTCCAGGCCGCAATTACGCAGAAGAACCTGTTCGGCACGGGTAAGGAACTCGATCTCAGCTTCGACAACTCATCGGTGACCGATGTCCTGCGGTTGAGTTATCTCAACCCCTATCACACGATTAACGGCGTCAGCCGGGGCTTCACCATTTTTCGCAGAACGGTCGATGCGTCCCGGGCAAATACGGCGAGCTACCTCACTGAAACCACGGGTGCCGGTATAAATTACCGGTTTCCGTTCTCGGAGTTCAACAGCCTCGGTGCGGGTTTGAATGCGGAGCGCGTCGATCTCGAGACCACCGACGAGACGCCGCCCGGAATAAGAGAGTTCATCGACGAAAATCCCAGCAACGATCTGCTTACCCTTCTTGGCTTCGGTTCTCACGATACCCGGGACAGCGTGCTTTTTCCAACCCGCGGGAACATTCATCGATTGAATTATGAGGTAACCGTGCCCGGCAGTGACCTCGAGTTCTTCAAACTGAGCTATCGCGGCGTGCGCTATTGGCCGATCAGCAAGACATTCACCTATAAAATCGGCGGAGAACTCGGCTACGGTGACGGCTACGGCGACACCAATACGCTGCCTTTTTTCAAGAACTTCTTTGCCGGCGGTGCGACGAGCGTGCGGGGATACAAAGCGCGTTCGCTTGGCCCTAAGGATCTGGGAGAATCACCTGAACCGATTGGTGGCGATCGAAGGGTGCTGTTCAATACGGAACTTCTGTTCCCTCTTCCCGGATCAACCGGGAAGGACAAGCGCTTTTCGTTGTTCGTGGACGGAGGGCAGGTGTATGGGCCAGGTCAGGATATCGACCTTGGCGAGATGCGATTTTCTGCGGGTGTGGCATTCAACTGGTATTCTCCGGTCGGTCCGTTGTCTTTATCCATAGCCGAACCCCTCAACGACAAGCCTGGTGATGATATAGAACGCATTCAATTCACGCTCGGACGCTTTTTCAACTAGCTACATTTCATCTTGGTGACGGTAATGATGAGAGTTTTTCTGGGAATATCAGGATTTTTTCTGCTTGGACTCGTTTCGACGACAAATGCGCAGGTGTCCGAACTCAAGATTGCTTATGTCAACATGGCAAAGGCAATCGAGACATCCACGCACGCGGAAACCGTACTCCAAAAGCTCAAAGCGGAATTCGACCCAAAAGACCAAAAACTCACCGGGCAAAGAGAGAAGCTGAAGAAAATCGAGTCCGAACTCGAGAAAAAAGCCCTGGTACTGGCCGAGTCGGACCGCAAGGAACTGGAAAAGGACGTGCGAGATTTGCGACGCAAAATAAAGCGCGATACGGAAGAATTCAGGGAAGAACTGAACGTGCGGCAGAACGAAGAACTGAGAAAATTGGAAAGGCTGGTGCTGAAAGTTGTTGCCAAGATCGCCGAAACCGAAAAGTACGACCTCATTATTCATCAGGGGGCAATGTACGCAAGCAACCGCATCGACATCACGGACAAGGTGCTGGCGGCACTCTCCAAGACGAAAGTGGATGAGTAGTGGGAGCAGGGTCGGTGCTCGTAAAGGTCAACGCCGTTTAACAATTTACGTTCCTTAATTAACGGATCAGCACTGAATCGAAATAGGGATATCCATGGATATTCACGAAATCAAGAATTACCTGCCTCATCGATACCCTTTCCTGCTGGTTGACCGCGTGCTGGACTATAAAAAGGGCGAGTATCTGCTCGCCAAGAAAAACGTCACCGCAAATGAACCTTACTTTGCCGGTCATTTCCCGCATCGCCCGGTAATGCCGGGGGTGCTCATCGTGGAGGCCATTGCCCAGGCATGCGCCATCATGGCTAGCAAGGAGCTGGGCGAGGAAAGCAGCGACAAGCGTGTCTACCTGTTCACGGGTATCGACAAGGCCAGGTTCAAAAGGCCGGTCGAACCCGGCGATACCATCGATATAAATGTTCAGCCTCTGAGGCGGATCAGGAATATGTGGAAGTGCGCTGGTCAGGCAAAGGTAGAGAATCAATTGTGCTGTTCCGCTGAATTGATGTTTACGTATAAGGACCTGTGAGTGATACATGAACGCGCCATTGTCGAAGCAGGGGCGCAAATTGGAGATAACGTTTACATAGGCCCCTACTCGGTCGTGGGGCCGGATGTAAAACTACAGGACAGGGTGTGGATCGGGCCGCATGTCGTAATCAACGGCGATACCAACATTGGCAGCGACACCAGGATCTATCAGTTCTGCTCCATTGGGGAAGCGCCGCAGCACCTCGGATACAAAGATGAAAAAACGAGGCTGGATATCGGGCAGCGCAACTTGATCCGGGAGTACTGCACCATCAATCGAGGTACCGCACAAGGCGGCGGGGTTACGCGTATTGCTAATGACAATTTTTTGATGGCCTACGTTCATATAGCCCACGATTGCCAGGTGGGGTCGAGGACAATCTTTGCAAATTGCGCCAGCCTGGCCGGGCATGTCAGTGTGGGGGACTATGCCGTGCTCGGCGGTTTTTCTCTGATCCATCAGTTTTGTAGAGTTGGCGAGCACTGTATTACCGCAATCGGTTCAGTTTGTTTCCAGGACGTCCCGCCCTACGTCGTGGCCGCCGGCAACCGGGCTTCGCCTCACGGTGTCAATACCAAGGGGATCAGGCGCAGGGACTTTACCGATAAGGATATTTCCGAACTGAAGAGCGCCTATAAAATCATCTACCGAAACGGTTTATCCTTGCAGGACGCGATTTCAAGACTAAAGGATCATGCCTGGCAAGGGCGGTACGTGCCACGGCTTGTCGATTTCGTGATGACATCCGAGCGCGGCATCATACGTTAGCCGCGGCCTCATGAGAGTCGGAGTCGTTGCCGGCGAACCGTCGGGTGATTATCTTGGCGCCGGATTGATCGAGGCGTTGTCTCGCCGCATACCGGAAATCGAACTCGTTGGTGTTGGCGGGCCTCTGATGGAACAGGCCGGGATGAAAAAGCTCTACGACATGGAGCGCATCTCTATCATGGGCCTGGACGAACTGCTTCAGAGTGTGCGAGATATTCTGAGAATTCGACGTGCACTGTACAGATATTTCCTGGAACAGGAAATATCGCTGTTCGTTGGAATAGACGTGCCTGATTTCAATCTTGGTCTGGAGGGAAAACTCCGACAAAACGGCGTTACCACCGTGCACTACGTCAGCCCTACGGTTTGGGCTTGGCGAGGCTACAGGATAAGAAAAATCAAGCGGTCCGTATCACACATGCTGACCCTCTTCCCTTTCGAGGCCAGCTACTACGAGCGACATGGAGTACCCGTGGACTTTGTCGGTCACCCCATCGCCGACGAGGTCGACAAAGATTACGACAAGGCCGAAATCAGGGCAGGGCTTGGCATGCCAACGGAGGGGACCAGGATTGCCGCCCTTTTGCCCGGCAGCAGGATGATCGAGTTGCAGAAGCTGGGGGAGTTGTTCATCGAGGTCGCCAGGGAACTCGGCAGGCGTATCCCGGACATCAGATTTGTCGCCCCGTTTGCAAACAACGAAACCAGATCGTATTTTCAGTCACTGCTCGAGAAAAATCCCGGCGTCCGGGTAGACGTCGTGGATGGCATGTCGAGGACAGTTATCGCCGCCTCCGACGCCGCTCTCCTGGCCTCGGGCACCGCGGCGCTCGAAGCTGCGCTTCTGAGGGTGCCCATGGTCGTGACGTACAAGGGGTCCTGGGTATCTGCGGTCCTGGTCAGGATGCTGGCCCACGTCGACTATTTCTCCATGCCCAACCACCTCCTCGACGAGCCGATAGTGCCGGAGTTTTTCCAAGCCGATGCCACGGTAGAAAATCTGGTCGGCGCAATGTCTCGCTACCTGCTCGACCGGGAGTATTCCAGGACGGTCTCGGATTCGTTCGGTGCTATCATGTCGGCGCTTTGCTGCGGTGCTAACGAAAGGGCGGCGGAGGTGGTGGCGAGTTTGATTACCGATTGATCGTATTACGATGATTTTTGCAGGTGTGGACGAGGTTGGACGCGGACCGCTGGCCGGCCCAGTGATTGCGGCAGCTGTCATACTGCCAGACGGTTATGAACTGGCGGGATTGACGGACTCCAAGAGGCTGTCCCCAGAAAAGCGGGAAATTCTGAGTGAATTGATAAAACACCAGGCCGTTGCCTGGAGTACGGGGCGTTGTGACGTCGATGAAATAGATCGGATCAACATCCTTCAGGCAGCCCTCCTGGCCATGAAACGAGCGGTCGAATCGCTTTCCGTCATGCCGGATGTCAGCCTAATCGATGGATGCTTTGCCCCAGAGCTGGCGTGCAGGGCGGTAACCATCGTCAAGGGCGATCTGAGTGAACCGTCGATATCCGCGGCTTCCATCGTGGCGAAAGTGGCACGTGACCGGGAGATGTGCATGCTGCACGAGGCCTATCCCAAATACGGATTCAACCGTAACAAGGGGTATGCTACATCCCGGCACCTGGAAGCGCTCAGGCGCGATGGGGCATGCGAAATCCACCGGCGCAGCTTTTCCCCGGTTCGAGAGGCGCTGTGGCAACGGCAACTGGATCTGTAGTGACCACCCAGTTCGTCCACCTGCACCTCCACTCGGAGTATTCCCTGTCCAACAGCACGGTTCGCGTGCGGGATGCGATAGCCGCGGCACGAAAATTCGGAATGCCTGCCATGGGACTGACCGACCAGGCCAATATCTACGGCGTGGTGAAATTCTACAAGGCCGCGCTGTCGGCGGGCATCAAACCGATCATCGGAGCGGATGTGTGGATACACAATGAGCAGAAATCGAACGCGCCGACCCGGCTGTCCCTGCTCGTAAAGGATCAGTCGGGATACAAGAACCTGTGCCGCCTGCTGACACGGGCATATCGCTCGGAACAGCACAATGGCAAAGCCTGCATCAGAAAGCCATGGTTCAAGGAGCAAGGCAAAGGCTTGATCGCGCTGTCGGGTGCGCAGGAGGGTGACCTCGGAATCGCTTTGCTTCAGGCAACCAAGGATCGGGTGAATCAGCTGATCGATGATTATTCCGAGTACTTTGGAGATAAGTTTTACATCGAGTTGAGGCGCGTCGGAAAACCGCAAGAGGAGGACTACTTGGCTGAGGCCACTTCGCTCGCGGCATTGAAGGGCGTGCCGGTTGTAGCAACGAATGATGTAAATTTCCTCCATCGTGAAGATTTCCAGATTCATGAAATCCGTGTCTGTATTAACGAGGGAAGAATACTGAGCGACAACAGAAGACCGCGAAATTTCACGGAGCAGCAATTTTTCAGGTCGCCGCAGGAAATGTTGGAACTTTTCCGCGACATCCCGGAGGCAATCCAGAATACCGGCGAAATAGCGAAACGCTGCAACTACATGATGAATTTGGGAGATTATTTTTTGCCCAGGTTCAAAGCAGCCGCGTCCACCACGGTAGATGCAACCCTCGAGGAGCAGGCCCGGCAAGGCCTGCAAATAAAATTTGAAGCACATCCGGAACGATTGAATGACGCGGAAGCGTATCAACGGCGTCTGCAAGAGGAAATCGACATCGTTACGAGTATGGGTTTTTCCGGGTATTTTCTTATCGTTGCCGATTTCATCAACTGGGCGAAGCAAAAAGACATTCCGGTTGGGCCCGGCAGGGGATCGGGGGCCGGGTCACTGGTGGCCTGGTCACTTGGAATCACGGAGCTGGATCCCATTGAACACGGTTTACTGTTCGAACGCTTCCTCAATCCCGAACGGGTTTCGTTGCCGGATTTCGACATCGATTTCTGCATGGAGGGGCGCGACAGGGTGATCGAGTACGTGACGCGGAAATACGGCCGCGACAAGGTTTCGCAGATCGTTACTCATGGCACCATGGCCGCGAGAGCGGTGGTGAGGGATGTCGGCCGGGTGCTCGGCATGCCTTACGGCTTCGTCGATCAGATCGCAAAGCTCATCCCGTTCGAAGTGGGCATGACACTCGACAAGGCGCTGAAGCAGGAGGAATTGCTGGCCGAGCGCTATGAAAAGGAGGAGGAACTCAGGGAGATGATGGATATCGCTCGCGGCCTCGAAGGCCTTGCCCGAAACGTCGGAAAGCACGCCGGTGGCGTCGTCATCGCCCCGTCGGAACTCACCGACTTTACCGCCCTGTACTGCGAACACGGCAGCGACCAGATGGTGACGCAGTTCGACAAGGACGACCTCGAGGCGGTGGGACTGGTCAAGTTCGATTTTCTCGGGCTGCGAACACTGACCATAATCGACCGGGCGGTAAAGGCCATAAACGACAGCGACGTTGGCAGCGAGCACGGCATGGTCTCACTGAAGGAATTACCGGCGGATGATCCCCCGACCTTTGATCTGCTGAAGAGATGCCAGACCACGGCTTTGTTCCAGCTCGAATCGAGGGGCATGAAAGACCTGATCCAGCGCATGCAACCAGATTGTTTCGATGATCTGGTCGCGCTGGTCGCACTGTACCGTCCGGGTCCGCTGCAATCCGGCATGGTCGACGATTTCATCAATCGCAAGTACGGCCGGGCGACGATTAAATACGCCCACCCGCTTTTGGAGTCCATACTGAAACCAACCTATGGAGTCATTCTATATCAAGAGCAGGTAATGGAAATTGCAAGGGCGCTGGCGGGATATTCGCTGGGCTCGGCGGATTTGCTCAGAAGCGCTATGGGCAAAAAAAACGAGAAGAAAATGGCCACTCAAAGGGAAGTTTTCGTGGACGGATCGGTAAAGAACGATATTGCCGAGAAGACGGCGACACATATTTTCGATCTGATGGAAAAGTTTGCCGGATACGGCTTCAATAAGTCGCATTCAGCGGCCTATGCGGTAATCACTTACCAGACGGCATGGCTCAAGGCGCACTATCCGGCCCACTTCATGGCCGCCTCATTATCCGCGGATATGGAGAACACCGACCGGGTGGTTACGCTCATTGCCGAATGCCGGGATATGGGGCTCGAAATCGAGGAGCCCAACATAAATACCTGTCAGTACGATTTTGAGGCGACCGGTGACGGCGCTATCACCTACGGTCTCGGCGCCATTAAAGGGCTAGGCTTTGCCGTTATCGAGGCCCTGATCCGTGCAAGAAACGAAAAGGGCAAATTCACTGATTTGTTTGATATGTGTACACGCGTTGATACGAAGCGCATCAACAAAAGAGCGCTTGAATCGCTTGTTCAGGCCGGCGCTCTGGACGATCTGGGAACACACCGCGCGAGTCTCATGGCAACGCTGCCGCTTGCACTGGATCTCGCCGAGCAGAAATTCCAAAATAGAAGGGTGGGACAGTCGGATCTGTTCGGGATCGACGCCTCCCATGAAACCGCGGCCAGATATGCGGAGACCGAGGAGTGGAGTGAAGAACAAATCCTGAATGCGGAAAAAGATACGCTTGGGCTGTACCTTAGCGGCCACCCCATCGACGGTTTCCGCGAAGAGCTTGACAAGATCATTCATGCCAGACTAGCCGACCTGAATCCGGATCGCGACCGGGCGCTCGTGGTGGCTGGCCTCGTCGTCGCTATGCGCATTATGAATACCCGCCGAGGCGGAAGGATGGCTTTTGTTACACTGGATGACCAGACCGCGAGGCTCGAGCTGGCGGTTTTTTCGGAACTATTCTCCCGGCACCGGGATGTAATCAGGAAAGACAGCCTGCTCGTTGTCTACGGTCAGGTCAGCGTGGACGAATATACCGGCGGATACAAAATGGCGGCGGAATCCGTTTACAGCCTCGAACAGGCAAGAGAAGCATTTGCCGATACGCTGATACTCTCTATCAGCAGGTCATCCGCGGATTTGGCTGTGATCGACAGCTTGGCGGACTTGCTAAAACGAGCATCGGGAGGGGACTGCAAGGTAATGTTGCAGTATGCTACCAACAGCGAGGAAGGCCGGTTCGAGATAAATGATGGAGCACGGATCCGGCTGGATGGAGAATTGCTGGTGTCGCTGCGCAAGTTGGTGGGTGATGACTGCGTAATGGTTTCGTATCGCAAGAAACCGTTGGCGTCAGCAGATGGAAGTATAGAATCAGCAGCCTGATGCTGATGAAATATCAGGACTATTGTACGGCACGATAATGGCACGGTAAGAATTGTGAATCTTAATTTCCTTGATTTTGAACAACCCATTGCTGAACTCGAGGCAAAGATCGAAGAACTGAAGCTTGTAGGTTCGGAAGGGGGGGTAAACATTTCAGATGAGATCGCACGCCTGCAGAAAAAAAGCACGAAACTGACCGAATCGATATTCAGCTCACTAACGCCCTGGCAGATCTCCCGGCTGTCCCGTCATCCTCAGCGGCCATACACTTTGGACTACATACAAAGAATATTCGATCATTTCCATGAACTGCACGGGGATCGAATGTTTGGGGACGATCATGCGATCGTCGGCGGATTGGCGCGTCTGGGTGCACGATCCGTGGTGGTGGTCGGACATCAAAAAGGGCGAGACACCAATGAGAAGGTTTTTAGAAACTTCGGAATGCCCAGGCCGGAAGGTTATCGCAAAGCGCTGCGCCTGATGCGTATGGCAGAAAAATTCGCTATGCCCGTCGTCGCATTGATCGATACTCCGGGCGCATATCCCGGTGTTGGCGCCGAAGAACGCGGACAAAGCGAAGCGATCGCCCGTAACCTGTTCGTTATGGCGGAGCTCTCGATACCGGTCGTTGCCGTTGTCATCGGAGAAGGCGGGTCCGGAGGCGCGTTGGCGATAGGTGTAAGCGATCGATTGTTGATGCTTGAGTTCGCTACTTATTCGGTGATTTCGCCGGAAGGATGTGCTTCGATTCTCTGGAAGAGCGCGGACAAGGCGGCGGACGCGGCCGAGGCCATGGGGATGACGTCCAAAAAACTACACCAGTTGGGATTGATCGACGAGATCATTTCGGAGCCGCTCGGCGGCGCGCATCGGAACCCGGAAGCGATGTCGGAAATACTGAAAAGCGCTGTTGTGAGAAACCTCGACATCCTTTGCTCGAAGCCTGTCGAAGAGTTGCTCGAACAGCGCCAGTCACGCCTGATGCAATACGGCAACTACACGACCGGGTGAGCCGTTTCCATCAATGGAGTTAAACATGTCAACGGAGTCAGACGCGATTGATTCGTTTGATTCTGCAATAGGGCATGGTCTCTGCTGCGAAATAATCAATCTTGTCTGACCCAATCGTTCATGCATGATCGATTCGATGCGGCGCGATTGGAGCGCATCCTGCGGTCCGATTTTGAGCTCGGTCAGCATGAAGAAATTTTTGTCGCCTTTAGTGGCGGTCTCGACTCCACAACATTACTGCACGCACTCGTGTCTATCGACAGCATCGATCCCGAACGAATCACCGCCCTGCATTTCAATCACGCATTGCATCAACAAGCCGGTGTATGGGAGCAGCACTGCAAGGAGCAATGCCGATTGAGGGGTGTGCGTATGGAATCGCATCCAATGCAGCCGGGTAATCCACGCGGCCGCGGAACGGAAGCAATGGCGCGGGAGGCGCGATATGAATGGCTGCAGGCACAGATGAGTATGGGGTCGGTGCTGATGACCGCGCATCATCTAAATGATCAGGTGGAGACCGTACTGGCTAATTTTTTCCGCGGGTCGGGCGTTCGCGGCTTGGCGGGGATCAGGAAATCTAGGTCCCTGGCGTACGGAAGCCTTTGGCGGCCTTTGCTGGGAGTGGAGCGAGAGAGCATCGTAGAATACGCCATTGAGCATGGGCTGCAGTGGATCGAAGACCCGATGAATGTCGACTGCAGGTATACCAGAAACCATCTTCGACACAGGGTGTTGCCCGTGGTGCGGGAAAAATGGCGGGGTGTCGACGGCGTCATCGCGCGCAGTGCGGAGAACTGGCTCGACGCGAGTGAGCTGCTCGACGAGATTGCGGAATCGGACCTTGCCGCCATACGCCGTTGCCGGGAAGGGCGCTTCAACCTGGTGTCGATCTCGGATCTGACCTCGCACGGTCGGCGCCGAATGACGAACGCCCTGCGAATGTGGTTCGTTCAATGCGGGTTTGAAATTCCGCATCGGCGCCGGCTGTTCAATGTGATTGACTCATTGATCGCAGAGAAGCGGGAGCCGACGTGCCTGGTGTCCTGGCCTGGGGCCGAGGTTCGCCGTTACAGGGATTGGCTATACTTGTCGGCAACCCGGCAACGGACAACATTTACCACGCTGAACTGGGACAGGAACGCAACGGATCCTGTCTTAATTCATGATCGAAGACTGGTCGCGCATCCTGCACGGGGAGCGGGGATACGGAGTTCTGTTTACGACAACTCGACGATCGTCATTCGGCCAAGACGAGGCGGTGAAAGTTGTCAAGTGCCTGGAAGTCTCTACCATAAAAAGCTGAAAAAGATTTTTCAGGAAAAGGGCATTCCGCCGTGGCAACGCAATGACATACCGCTGTTGTATATTGGGGACAGTCTGGCAGGCGTTGTCGGAGTTTGTTATTGCCAGCCCTATGCAGCGGGAGAAAACGAGCCCGGCGTGACATTCGAGCTGATAGAAAAGGAAGGTGCGCACAAATAAGTTCAAGATTTATTTCCTTAAAGCGGGAAGGGCTGGTATCCTGTAGCACCGTCCGGGGCGGTCATCACTCCCGTCCCCAATTTTCAATCAATTATTCGGTTAAGGCGATGACCAAATATATCTTCATCACCGGCGGCGTGGTGTCTTCCCTTGGCAAAGGCATATCCGCGGCGTCGCTCGGCGCCGTCCTCGAATCCCGAGGGCTGAAGGTGACCCTGCTCAAGCTCGATCCTTACATCAATGTTGACCCTGGGACAATGAGTCCATTTCAACACGGCGAAGTGTTCGTGACCGCCGACGGCGCGGAGACAGACCTCGACCTGGGGCACTACGAGCGGTTTGTACGGACCACGATGGGCCACCGAAACAATTTCACAGCCGGACAGATTTACGAGCGCGTCATTCGGAAGGAACGGAGGGGCGAATACCTGGGTGGTACCGTTCAGGTCATCCCCCATATTACGGATGAGATAAAGAGCTGCATCGTCGAAGGAGCCGGGGATGCCGATATCGCACTGGTCGAGATCGGCGGGACGGTCGGCGACATCGAGTCCTTGCCTTTTCTGGAGGCGATCAGGCAGATGCGCATCGACCTGGGACCCGCAGACACGGTTTTTGTCCACCTAACGCTGGTGCCGTATATCGAGGTGGCGGGAGAAATCAAGACCAAGCCGACCCAGCACTCGGTCAAGGAGTTGAGAAGCATTGGTATTCAACCGGATATTCTCATTTGCCGCGTGAAAGACCCGCTTGAAGACGATGCAAGGCGAAAAATTGCCATGTTTACCAACGTTACAAAGGACGCGGTGATCTCGGCAACCGACCAGGACAGTATCTACAAGATCCCGGCGATGTTCAGGGACCAGGCGGTGGACGAGATCGTACTCCAGCAGCTGGGCCTGGAGGCCCCCCGTGCCGACCTGTCGGAATGGAACAAGGTGGTGCACGATGGAGAGCATCCGAGCAAGCGTGTGCGCATCGCGCTCGTCGGCAAATACGTCGAACTGACCGAGTCCTATAAGTCATTATCGGAAGCGTTGAAACACGCGGGCATCCATACGCGCACCGGGATCGATATCGACTACGTGGATTCCGAGACCCTGGAGGACGGAAAGACGGGGTGTCTGGATCGTGTGGACGCAATACTGGTGCCCGGAGGGTTTGGTCAACGCGGCATCGAAGGTAAAATAAGCGCCGTCAGATATGCCAGAGAGCACAACCTGCCGTACCTGGGCATATGTCTTGGTATGCAGGCTGCCGTTATCGAGTTCGCCAGAAACGTCGCGGGCCTTCAAGGCGCGCACAGCACGGAATTCGACAGCACCACGCCGTACCCCGTAATTGCGCTCATCACGGAATGGGTGGACGCCGACGGTTCACTGCAAAGGCGCACGGTCGACTCAGAACTGGGAGGTACGATGCGATTGGGCGGGCAGCAGATACAACTCCTTTCCGGCACCACGACTCACGAATGTTATGGAGAAGACCAGATCGTTGAACGGCATCGACACCGATACGAGTTCAACAACAACTTTCGCGGACAGCTCGAGGAGAGCGGCCTGACTATTGCAGGCGTTACCCGAGATGACCTCGTGGAGGTAGTAGAACTGCCGAAACATCCCTGGTTCGTTGGGTGCCAGTTTCACCCGGAATTTACCTCTTCACCCAGGGACGGGCATCCACTTTTTTCAGGCTACGTGCTGGCGGCACGAAAATTCAGTGAATCCAGGAGCCGCGGCAGCGATTCACCGGCCAGGGCCGTCGCTCAGTGAGGCTTTGTGGCGAGGAAATCGGCCCCGATAGGCCGATGTTTCTCATAGCCGGTCCTTGCGTCATCGAGTCCCGGCAATTAGCGATAGACACCGCCGGAGCAATCGATGAAGTTGCGGCCAGATTGGGTATTTTCTACATATACAAATCTTCCTATGACAAGGCCAACCGGACATCCGGGAGATCATTTAGAGGACCGGGGATGGATGAAGGCCTGGCTATCCTCAGCGAGGTGAAGAAGCAGATTGGGTGTCCGGTACTCACCGATGTGCATCTCCCGGCGGAAGTCGAAACCGCCGCGCCTGTCGTCGATGTGCTGCAGACGCCCGCATTTCTATGCCGCCAGACTGACCTGATCGATGCGGTAGCGGCATCCGGGAAACCGTTCAACCTCAAGAAAGGCCAGTTTTTGTCCCCCCGGGAAATGATCAATGTCGTCACCAAGGCAATCGATGCCGGTGCGGAAGGCCGAATATTGGTGTGTGAACGCGGCTCGACATTCGGATACAACAACCTGGTCGTGGATATGAGATCCCTGGCGGTGCTTGGACAAACGAATTGCCCGGTGGTCTTCGACGCCACCCACTCGGTACAGCTCCCCGGAAACGAAGGCATTCGATCGGGCGGTCAGCGTGAATTCATTCCCGTATTGGCAAGGGCCGCGGTGGCGGCGGGAGTCTCCGGACTGTTCATGGAGACGCACCCCGAGCCCGACAACGCACTCAGCGATGGCCCGAACGCGTGGCCACTTGGAGAACTGGAAGCATTGATCGCGCCCCTGATGGCACTCGATGCAGCTGCCAAGCAACTGCGGTGGCCGGAGGGTTAGCCCGCATTTCTAAGGCGAATTTGACTTCTTGCTAAGAACTTAACAATGCTGGTGTCCTGTATTGGTACCAGGCGGGTGCAAATAGTGTATTTTACTGGATTGTTTCGCTGTGCTCGCAACGGCAGCGGTTGTCATCGCGAGGAGCTCGGCGACGAGGCGATCCAGTCAAAATCCGTACTCCGCGGAAGACAATCGCCTCAACACAAATGCAAAGCTATTTTTAAAACGGTACACTAGGTTATTTTGCTTTGGCTGTAAAATGGACTGTATTGACAACATTGACAACGCCCATTCCGATGCTGGCGGGTCCAGGCCCCGCTGCAAGGGTTTGCGACGCTGGTCGGCCGCCCCCGGCCTTGGTTCAATCCACAGGCCAGAGCCGCCAAACCGGCAATAGTTGAGAGTGATTTTTCGGCCCGAGATGTCCTGTCACACTCTTCGGGTGTAACCCGACCTTTGGAGTAATTATGGCGAAAATTGCAGATGTTCAAGCATGGGAGATTTTGGATTCGAGGGGTAACCCTACCGTTCAGGTCGATGTGATTTTGGAAGAGGGTTCGGTCGGTTCTGCGGCGGTGCCCTCCGGGGCTTCCACGGGCACTCTGGAAGCACTGGAGTTGAGAGACGGCGATCCGCACCGATACCTGGGCAAGGGTGTACTCAAAGCGGTTGCCAACGTAAATACGGTGATCCGTGACGCCGTGTCGGGTATGGATGCTGAAGATCAGGCAACCATCGACAAGATCATGATCGAATCGGATGGAACCGAAAACAAATCACGATTCGGCGCCAATGCGATTCTCGGAGTGTCACTTGCCGCAGCCAGGGCCAGCGCAAACTGCAACGGTATGCCTCTTTATGAGCACATCGCCGACATCTTCGGCAAGAAAGGGGAGTTCCAGATGCCGGTGCCACAGATGAACATCGTCAATGGCGGTGCGCACGCGGACAATGGCATAGATTTCCAGGAATTCATGATCCTGCCCACGGGTGCGGCCACATTTGCAGAGGCATTACGGATGGGCACGGAGATTTTTCACCTGCTGAAGTCCGTGTTGCACGAGAAAAAGCTCAGCACGTCGGTGGGTGACGAAGGCGGATTCGCACCTGATCTCGAGTCCAACGAGGCCGCCGTCGCGGTCGTCATGGAGGCAATAGAGCGGGCTGGTTACGCTGCTGGTACCGATATCTGTCTGGGCCTGGACGTTGCCAGCTCGGAATTCCACACCGACGGTAAGTATAGACTGAGCGTGGAAGGCCTGGAGCTGGATACGGCGGGTTTTTCGGACTATGTTTCCCGCTGGGTGGAAAAGTATCCAATCGTGTCGGTCGAGGATGCAATGGCAGAGGATGACTGGTCCGGCTGGACGGCGCTGACCGAACGCATAGGCGAACGCGTGCAGCTCACTGGAGACGACCTGTTCGTCACCAATACCGCGATACTCCGCAAAGGCATCGAAATCAAGGCGGCCAATTCCATACTCATCAAGCTCAACCAGATTGGCACATTGACTGAAACGTTGGCGGCGATTCGCATGGCCCACGATGCGGGATACCGCGCCACTATTTCACATCGATCAGGGGAAACCGAAGACACCACGATTGCGGATCTGGCGGTGGGGACCTCGGCGGGTCAAATCAAGACCGGATCCCTGTGCCGCTCCGAGCGGGTGGCGAAATACAATCGTTTGCTTAAAATCGAGTCGGAACTCGAGGAGCGCGCTCGCTATCCGGGAATCAACGCTTTACGCGGCAGGGGCGGCTAGATAATATACAAAACCTAATGCATTTCAATCTGTCAAGCATCGGAGGTGGGATGCGCGCCATTCTGGCGTCGCTGACCCTGATGTTTCTGGCACTCCAGTACACGGTTTGGCTGGGTGATTTTGGCTACGTTCGTCTGACGGCGCTGCAGGCCGCCGTTATGGTTCAGGAAGACACCAATGCGGCGCTCGAAAAACGAAATCAGCGCCTGAGGGCGGACGTGATCGACCTCAAACGGGGTACCGATGCGCTGGAAGAGCGAGCCAGAGTCCAGCTCGGTATGATCAAGCAAGGCGAGGTGTTTTTTCAGGTCATCGAGCCGACGCAGGAAGGCTCCGTCGTCCAGCCCATATTGCCGTAGGCCGCGCCGTTTTTTCCCTTGGTTACTTGCCGGTGGCAACACCGTCCAGGGCGTATGGCATATCCAACAGCTCAACGTGTGCGCCCGATCTTTCGTGCAGTCTGAGATCGCCGCCTTCAAGGTATTCGATTCGTACCGTGGTCAGGATATCGCAACCTTGATCTGCGGGAACGGCGTTGACCAGCATGCCGATGCTTTGATCTTTGTCGGATGCGTAGAGCTTATCGCCCGGAGCCGGTAGTGAATCTGCGTGCACTCTCGCGCGGACCATACGGTATTTGGGCTTTCCCAGATATTGCATACGGGCGACGATTTCCTGCCCCGGGTAACAGCCCTTGTGGAAATCGACGGCCTTTACGAGGTCCATGTTCAGGCTGTGCGGAACGAATTTCTCTGTCGTTTGTTCGAAGATTACGGGCTGGCATTGTTCGACATCTAGTGATGCCCATGCCCAGCTGCCTGCTCTGGGCCACGCGCCGAACAGTTCGTGTCGCAAAGGGTCCAGAGAAGCCGCGGGGCCGATGACCTGATAACGCTCCGGGGCGGCCTGGGTATGGCGGATTATGGTGACTCCCCCTGTTGCCAAGACTCCGTCCGCCCGTTCAGGAACACCCCCGGTCAATTCCGCCAGGGCCCGGCCGCATTCGCTTCCGACCACCCCGATACTGTCGACGTCATTGCCGTATTCCAATTCGAGCTTTGCGCGCAGAATGAAACGTCGCAGTGTCTCGAGCGCGGAGGGCAGCACGGATTTATTGGCCTGCAGCAGAACTTTGCCGTCGTCGAGGTGCACCCGGAATATACAAACCACTCTGCCTTTGGGTGTGCAATAGCCGGTGAGTTGTGATTCACCGTCCCCGAGGTTTTGCAGATCGTTGGTTAGTTGGCCGTGCAGAAAAGAAATCGCGTCAGGTCCCGCCGCGATGGCAAATCCCAGGTGCGAAAGATCGCAAATGAATCTTTCTTGACGACGGATGCCGTTCTCCGCGACTTCAGGGCCAAAATAACTGTACCCCGTGGGCCCGATGCCCAGATCGTCGTGACGCGAATTTTCTTTCATGCCGCACCCCGCACATAGTCCGTTCGAATCATTCGCAGCTTGTTTTTCAGAACGTTACAGTACAGAATACAAGTTTTTATTGCACCGCACAATGATGAAGAAAAGGCTTAAAAATCGTACCGGCGACGCGCCACCCCCCTTGCAATCCAAGCGGAACTCAAAAACTGGGCGCCAGAAGGAAACCGGCGGGCCCTCCGGCCCAGAACCTACCCGTTACGGCGACTGGGAGCGCAAAGGTCGCTGTATTGATTTCTGAAGGTGTTTTTTCAACGAGTATGTTCTAGTGGCCTGTCGTAAGGCCCATCCGAGAAAATGACAAACAGACCCCTATCACCTCACCTGCAGATCTATAGACCACAACTGACGTCTATATTGTCCATCGCCCATCGGGCCTCGGGGATTTTCTTGAGCCTGGGTATTCCGTTTTTCGTTTACTGGCTCTGGTCACTAGAGTCTGGTCAAGAAGCTTATTCTCACGCCAGGGAATACCTGGGCTCCTTCATCGGACGTGCGCTGCTGCTGCTCTGGTCTCTCGCGTTCTACTATCATTTGTGCAATGGAATCCGTCATCTGTTCTGGGATGTCGGTATGGGATTGGAACTGGATGACGCCTATCGCAGCGGCCGGGTGGTCATCGCCGCCGCGGTTGCGCTGACTCTTTTGACTTGGATAGCGGCATACATGGCAAGGGGGGCAGTCTGATGGCGCTCAAGACTCCGCTTGCACGCGTCCTGGGCCTTGGCTCGGCTAAATCGGGCGTCGATCACTGGTGGTGGCAGCGCATTACGTCAATCGCCCTGATCCCGTTGGGGATCTGGTTCGTCTGGTCTGTAATTTCGCTGGCCGGCTCGAGCCATGAGGTCGCGTCCGGGTGGCTGCAGTCCCCGCTAAATGCCGCTCTGTTCGTATCGTTTGTACTGGCGGTCTTCTGGCACGCCGCACTTGGTTTGCAGGTTGTCGTGGAAGACTACGTCCACACAGAGTGGTTGAAAATGGCTGTGCTTATTGCGGTCAAATTGTTGGTCGCGTTGTTTTCGGTAATAGCGGTCCTTTTGGTTCTGCGAATTTTTCTGGGAGTCTAGCGTGCAAGGAGACTACACGATTATCGACCACACCTACGACGTGGTTGTGGTAGGTGCGGGCGGGGCAGGCCTGCGATCAGCCTTCGGCACGGCGTCGGCCGGCTTGTCCACGGCCTGCATCACCAAGGTTTTTCCAACCCGGAGCCATACGGTCGCCGCGCAAGGCGGCATGAGCGCCGCTCTGGGTAATATGGGTGAAGACGACTGGCGCTGGCACATGTATGACACGGTCAAGGGTTCTGACTGGCTCGGCGATCAGGACGCTATCGAGTACATGTGCCGGGAGGCACCAGCCGCGGTCGTGGAACTCGAACACTACGGTGTCCCCTTCTCCAGAACGGACGAGGGCAAGATCTACCAGCGCGCCTTTGGTGGTATGACCACGCATTTCGGACAGGGCCAGGCCATGCGAACCTGTGCGGCGGCGGATCGCACCGGACATGCGATTTTACATACGCTCTACCAGCAGTCACTGAAGCACGCGGCCACCTTTTACATCGAGTATTTCGCGCTGGATCTGATCATGGAAGACGGCGAGTGCCGCGGCGTGATGGCCTGGTGTCTGGAAGACGGTACCCTGCACCGTTTCCGCGCGAAGATGACGGTGCTTGCCACGGGTGGATACGGCAGAGCTTATTTTTCCTGCACCTCGGCACACACCTGTACAGGCGACGGTAATGCCATGGTGCTGCGCGCGGGGCTGCCGCTGCAGGATATGGAATTCGTTCAGTTTCATCCGACCGGCATATATGGCTCGGGCTGCCTGATAACCGAGGGTGCGCGCGGTGAGGGGGGATACCTGACCAACTCCACGGGCGAGAGGTTCATGGAGCGCTACGCTCCCAACGCCAAAGATCTTGCCTCCCGGGATGTGGTCAGCCGTTCGATGACGCTCGAAATTCGCGACGGGCGCGGCGTCGGGCCGGAATCGGATCATATCCAACTCCACCTGGAGCATCTCGGGCCGGAATTACTGGCCGAAAGGCTCCCGGGCATATCGGAGTCCGCGAAGATATTCGCTGGCGTAGACGTTACCAGGGACCCCATACCCGTCATCCCTACCGTTCACTACAACATGGGTGGCATACCAACCAACTTTCAGGGCGAAGTCGTCACACTCAAGGACGGCGACTACGATTCGGTGGTGCCCGGGCTGATGGCCATCGGGGAGGCCGCGTGTGTGTCAGTGCACGGCGCAAACCGGTTGGGTTCGAACTCGTTGCTGGATCTCATCGTCTTCGGCAGGGCATCGGCTCACCGGGCGACCCAGGTCGTGGATCGAGATGCCGCGCAGCGCCCGCTGCCCAAGGACGCCGGGCAAAACACCATCGAGCATATTGACGAACTGCGCCACGCCAAGGGTGAAAGCACGACCGCGGATATCCGGCTGGAGATGCAAAAAGTAATGCAGAGCAACTGTGCGGTATTTCGTACCGGCGAAGTACTGCAGGAAGGCGTCGAAAAAATGTCGCAGGTGCGTGAACGCTACGGCGACGTAAACGTAAGCGACAGAAGTATGATTTGGAATACCGATCTGGTCGAAACCCTGGAACTGGAAAACCTGCTTGGTCAAGCGACGGTCACCATTCACTCTGCCATAAACCGCCGGGAAAGCCGAGGTGCGCACGCTAGGGAGGACTATCCCGACCGGGACGATGAGCACTGGATGAAACATACGCTTGCCTGGCTTCGGGAAGGCGATATCCCCAATCTGGATTATCGGCCGGTACACGATTTTACCCTGGGAGACGAAATCGACCCGATACCTCCCAAGGCCCGCGTGTACTAGTCGTCGCAGGCAGGTGACCGATGCCGCAAACGAACGCACTGACTAACGCTTTAATCGAGTAATGATCAACTATGGCTGAATTTACACTGCCGAAAAATTCGAAGATCGTCAAAGGTAGAACTTATTCGAGCCCAACCCAGACCGGCAACCTGAAGACCTTTGAAATCTACAGATGGGATCCGGATGGCGGCGAAAATCCCCGACTGGACAGCTATCAGATGGATCTGGATGCCACCGGGCCGATGGTCCTGGATGCGCTGATCAGGATTAAAAACGATTCGGACGCCACGCTGACCTTTCGAAGATCGTGCCGGGAAGGGATTTGCGGTTCATGTGCAATGAATATCGACGGCACCAACACCCTGGCATGCACCAAGCCGATCGACGAAATCAAGGGGAAAGTCAAGATTTATCCGCTGCCCCACATGCCGGTCGTGAAGGACCTGGTTCCGGATCTGACGAATTTCTATGCCCAGTATGCCGCCATCAAGCCCTGGCTGCAGACGAAGACGCCGCCACCTCCCGATCGTGAGCGATTGCAGTCGAAAGACGAAAGGGCGGAACTCGATGGACTGTACGAGTGCATAATGTGTGCGAGTTGTTCGACGAGCTGCCCCAGCTACTGGTGGAACAGCGACCGGTATCTCGGTCCCGCCGCCCTGCTGCAGGCATACCGTTGGATCTCCGACAGCCGGGACGAGGTGACGGGGGAGCGTCTGGATGAACTCGATGACCCATTCCGGCTGTATCGTTGTCACACCATTATGAACTGCACGAAGACCTGTCCCAAGGGTTTGAACCCGGCCAAGGCCATTTCCGAAATCAAGAAACTCCTCGTCGCCAGGCGCTGATTACCGGCCTGGTGCAATATGCGGGCTAGTTTCAAATCGAGACTGCGCTGGCATTGCCGCCGGGGCACGAAGGAGCTGGACGTGCTGCTGGGTGGATTTCTGGAGCGGCGGTTCGACGAACTGGACGAATCGCAGCAGACGGCCTTCACGAAGCTGGTGGAACAACCGGACCCGGCAATCGCAGACTGGATCTGGGGCAGGACACCCTTTCCCGATGGTGAAATCGGCGGAATCATCGCGATGATCCGGAAAGACGTGGGCCTCGATCAGGAGTAGGACCAGTTGGGATCTAGTTGACGGCCGACGAAGTTCATTGGCACGAGCACGGTGTCTTTTGAGTTCTCAGAGATTTTTCCCGGAAAATCCAGGGTATAGTGCAGACCGCGGCTCTCCTGCCGGGCCAGAGCACACTGTACGATCAGGTCGGAAACGAGTACGAGGTTTCTGAGCTCGATCAAATCGTTGTTGATTCTGAAATTGCTGTAGAAGTCACGGATCTCGTCGGAAAGCAGTTTTATACGATGGTGCGCCCGCCGCAGGCGTTTAGTCGTGCGTACAATGCCGACATAGTCCCACATGAAGCGGCGAAGTTCGTCCCAGTTGTGGGATACAACGATCTGCTCGTCCGGGTCACTGACCCGGCTTTCGTCCCATGCTGGCAAGGAATTGCCATATTCAAGCCAGCCATCGAGGTTGCCGTCGATATCGCCCGCAGCGGATTTGCCGAGCACGAGACATTCCAGCAGTGAATTGCTCGCCAGTCTGTTTGCGCCGTGCATGCCGGTAGAGGCGCATTCGCCTATGGCGTACAGACCCGGAAGATCACTTCGCCCCCTGATATCCGTTACTACGCCACCGCAGGTATAATGAGCGGCCGGTACCGTGGGTATGGGTTGCGTGCGCATATCGTATCCATACTTGAGGCACGCAGACAGAATGTTGGGGAAATGCTGTTCGATGAATGTATCCGGCTTGTGGCTGATATCAAGAAATACGGAATCGATACCGTGTTTTTTCATCTCGTAGTCTATGGCCCTGGCGACGATATCCCTCGGGGCAAGCTCGGCGCGTTCGTCGTGCCTGGTCATGAACCTGCTGCCGTCGGGCAGCAGCAAGCGTCCGCCCTCACCGCGTACGGCTTCGGAGATAAGGAACGTCTTCGCCTGTGGGTGATAAAGGCAGGTGGGGTGGAACTGTATGAATTCCATATTTGCCACCCGGCATCCGGCACGCCAGGCCATCGCGATCCCGTCCCCGGTGGCGGTATCGGGGTTGCTGGTATAAAGATAAGCCTTGCCGGCCCCGCCGCTTGCGAGAACGACGCAGCGGGCAGGCAACGCTTCTACGATCCCGGTTTCAAGGTTCAGTGCATAAACACCGAGGCAGCGGTTCTGGCTGGCTGGCTCCACCCGGGATGACGCAATCAGATCGATTGCCAACTGATGCTCGAGGACGCGTATGCGGGGATGCCGATTGGCCGAGTCGGCCAGGGTCTGTTCGATTACCCTGCCGGTGGCGTCTTCGGAGTGAAGGACTCGCCGGTGACTGTGGCCGCCCTCCCGAGTCAGGTGAAATGACTCACCTTGATCGTGAATGCGGCTGAAATCAACACCCTGTCCGATGAGCCAGTCGACGCCTTCCGGTGCGTTCCTGACGATGAAATCGACGGTTGTCGGGCTGCACAGGCCTGCACCGGCATCCAGCGTGTCGTCGATGTGGTCTTTGAACGAATCTGCGGTGCCGATTGCCGCCGCAATTCCGCCCTGAGCGTAATAGCTCGAGCCCTCCGTGACCGACCGCTTGGCAAGCATCGTGACCTGCCTGCCCGCTTCAGCCAGATGCAGCGCGACCGTTAGACCGGCCAGTCCGGTCCCGACTACCAGGATTTCGTATTGTTGGGTGTCTGGGGGCGTCATCTCGATGAATACCGTTTATGGCAGGTGCCAGCCGCTGAATTTGGGGTATTATAACGCGCCACCAGTGACTATAAGATTTTTCGATTCCTCATTTCCTTTGTGTTTCCAATCGAACTTTGTCCGCAAGCGGTTGTCTCTCAACCTAGCGTTGGGCAAATCCCTACGTGAGCGAGTTAAACGGGATTTCCATGGATAAGCCCGGCGTTGATCTGACCATAGTAAAAAGGGTTCAGGCGGGAGACGATGCTGCGTTCAACTTGCTGGTTAGAAAGTACCAGCACAAAGTAGCAAATCTGGTGTCCCGCTACGTTTACGATTCGGGATATATCGAGGACATCACGCAAGAAGTCTTTATAAAGGCATATCGTGCGATAGGAGGGTTTCGTGGAGACAGTGCGTTTTATACTTGGTTGTATCGGATTGCAATCAATACGGCAAAGAACTACCTGGTTGCCCAGAGCCGGCGCCCGCCGAACACGGACGTCGAGCCTCAGGATGCCGAGTTGACGGATGCCGGGCGTAACCTGCGGGATATCAGTACGCCCGAGTCGAATTTGCTCACTCAGGAGCTTGCAGATCGTGTCGCGCACTCGGTGCGGGAGTTGCCGGAGGAACTGAAGATGGCAATAACATTACGGGAACTGGAAGGACTGAGTTACGAAGAGATTGCGGCCGTCATGGATTGCCCGATTGGCACCGTCAGATCGCGGATCTTCAGGGCGCGCGAGGCAATCGATCAACAACTGGCACCTTTACTGAAGTAGACACATGCTGATATGAACAACTCCGACCAAGTGATACACGAAAAAATTTCGGCTCTGCTGGATGACGAACTCGATGCATCGGAACAGGACGACATTCTTGTGGCGATTAGGGATGACTCGCGCCTGGCCGATGCGTGGCAGCGTTATCACCTGATACGTGCAGCGGTCAGACGCGAGGCGATCATTCACCTGCCCGATCTGCCGGAAAAGATGGCGCCGGTTTTGGGATCCAGCAGCAAACCGGTTAGGCCGCTGCCGTCGCACAGACCCACTGCCGTAAAGTGGATACCCGGGCTGGCACTGGCGGCCTCCATCGCCGGAATAGTGGGCCTGGGTCTATTCAGTTATCTGCCGGGCCTGAAATCAGGCGAGTCCAGCCGTAACGTACAGGTAGCGGAGATGGACCAGGGCACCAAGTGGGAAACCACCTCGCCTGAGCTGGAACACACGTTGAATGCTTTTCTGGTGGAACACGGCGAATTTACGCCGATGCCCAACATGCACGGTTTGATGGCTTACGCGAGGTTCGTAAGCTACGACTCGGAACGCTGAAGCCGGCTAATTCGATGCGCTTTATATTGTTCCTGGCCCTTTGGCCCGGCACGGCGGGGGCTGATTCAGTAAACGATTGGCTCATGCGCATGAACGATGCTGCTGCAAATTTGAGCTACCAGGGCATATTCGTGTACGTCAACGGCTCCAACCTGGAGACGATGCAGGTAGCCCATCAGGTGGATGACGGGATAGTAAGGGAGCGGATCTACTCTCTTAACGGTGCGCCGAGGGAAATCGTCCGTGACGCGGAGCAGGTTTGGTGCTACGTGCCGGAGCAGAAGATGGGTATGCATGAGTTTCGACAGGTGCCCAAACAGAGCTTTCCCAATATTCTTCCGCGCCGACTCGGTGAGTTGAGCGACAATTATTCGTTGACCCTCGGGCGAGAGGACAGAATCGCCGATCGCACCGCGCAGCAGATCGTTATTGCACCCCGGGACGAGTACAGGTACGGCTACGTTTTGTGGGCGGATCGGAAGACGGGACTGTTACTCAAGGCCGCCCTGGTCGCAAACGAAAAGGAGCCGGTTGAGCAATACATGTTCACCAAGGTTAGTATCGGGGACAACATCGATAGCGTCGATCTCGCGCCGAATACGGGCAAAGAGAATTTGAAGTGGTTCGGTCCCGCCGACGGTTCCCCCGGGCCGGTAAATGACGAGGTCATGAATCCGGGGTGGGCCGTTACCGACCTGCCTGATGGTTTCGAGCTCTCCAGACAAATCAGGAGGATTTCGCCAATCAACAAGCGTATGATGGAGCACTACGTCTACAGTGACGGGCTGGCGGCAGTGTCCGTTTTCATCGAAGTGCTGAATGGCGTCAATACCACTCCGTTGATCAAAGGAACGACCCGTATCGGTGCTGTCCACGCGTTTGGGCATACCCAGGATGGTTATCATGTAACGGTCGTTGGAGGGGTTCCGTCACGGACGGTGGATATGATGGCTATGTCGGTCAAGAAACTACTAGAATAGACAGGAAATCTGAACAGCTGGCAAATCATGTGCAACTACTTTGCAAAACTGGTATTGGCGTCGATCATGGTGCTCGGCATACCCGTAGCCTGGGGGCTCACTGCCAATGATCTCCCGGATTTCGCGGAACTCGTCGCGGCCAATGCGCCCGCCGTGGTCAACATCAGCACCACCCAGACCCTGAAGGGATCGCGGCCGCGCGGCTTCGAAATGCCGGATCTTCCGGAAGATAGTCCGTTTCACGATTTTTTCAGAAGGTTTCTGGACGAGGACGAGCTTCCCAGAGATGCCCGTTCACTGGGATCAGGATTCGTTGTCTCCTCGGACGGGTACATTTTAACCAGCGCCCATGTCATTTCCGACGCGACTGAGATCGTCGTCCGCTTCAACGACCGCCGGGAGTTCAATGCCGAGGTGGTTGGTGCGGACAAGCGCAGCGACGTGGCGCTTCTCAAAGTCAGCGCGGCGGATCTCCCGATCGTCAAAATAGGCAATCCTGGTGCACTGGCCGTAGGTGAATGGGTATTGGCGATCGGATCGCCGTTTGGATTCGAGAGTACGGCCACGGCCGGTATCGTGTCCGCCAAGGGACGCAGCCTGCCCAACGAAAATTACGTCCCGTTCATCCAAACCGATGTCGCCATAAATCCGGGCAATTCCGGGGGGCCCCTGTTCAATCTCAACGGCGAGGTGGTCGGGATCAACGCCCAGATCTACAGCCGAACCGGCGGATTCATGGGCTTGTCCTTCGCGGTGCCCATCGATATCGCGATCAGGGTCACCGACCAGCTCAAGGCCAAAGGCAAGGTGACCCGCGGCTGGCTGGGCGTGCTGATTCAGGATGTGACCGGCGATCTGGCCGAGTCATTCGCCATGAGCAAACCCGCCGGAGCTCTGGTATCCGAGATACTGCCCGACAGCCCCGCCGCGAAATCCGACCTGAAGCAGGGGGATATCATCGTGAAATACGATGGCAGGAACCTGGATAAAATGTCCGATCTGCCCCCACTGGTCGGCGTCACGCCAATCGGTGAGGTCGTTGCGCTGGAAGTCATTCGCCAGGGGAAATCTTTTGACATCGAGGTCAGGATCGGTGAGTTGCCCGGTGACGCCGAACGGATTCTGGGCGCAGCAGCCCCCCTCGAAAAGGGACTGGACGTTCTCGGCATGACCGTTGAAGAACTGTCCCAGGAACAGAAGGAGAGGCTGCAGATCGATCAGGGGGTGATTGTCACCGAGGTGGGGGCCGGACCCGCGCAAAAAGCCGGTATAGTCGAAGGGGATGTAATCGTGCAGATCCAGGGCAAAGAGGTTGCCGACCTCGAGGTGCTGCAGGAGATCGTTGACGAATTGCCCGAAAAATCGGTACCGGTTCTGATCAAGCGCGAGTCAAGATCGACATTTCTCGCACTGCGCAAGAGTCCCGAAGAGTGAGTTCAGCGAAGCAAAGCATTACTGATACAATACGGACACCCTGAAACGGGGCGCACCAGCGCCCCGTTCCATTATGGGGAGCGCTTTTTGCCGGTAATGCATTTGTAGTGAGAATCAGTGGAACTTCAGCATATTCGAAACTTCGCGATCATCGCGCACATCGACCACGGTAAATCCACGCTGGCGGACAGGTTTATCCAGCTCTGCGGAGGACTGTCCGATCGTGAGATGGACGAGCAGGTCCTCGACAGCATGGACTTGGAACGGGAGCGTGGTATCACGATCAAGGCCCAGAGCGTGCGCCTCGACTACGAGGCACGAAATGGTGAAGTCTATCGACTCAATCTCATCGATACGCCTGGGCATGTCGATTTCTCCTACGAGGTTTCCAGGTCTCTTACCGCTTGTGACGGCGCGCTTCTGGTCGTCGATGCATCCCAGGGCGTAGAAGCTCAAACCCTGGCGGTGTGCTATGCCGCCGTCGATCTGGGGCTGGAAGTTATACCGGTGCTCAACAAAATCGACCTGCCGGCGGCGGATCCGGAACGTGTTGCGGAGGAAATAGAAGAAGTTATCGGGATCGACTGCACGGCAGCGGTGAATGTAAGCGCCAAGACCGGCGAGGGTGTCGTCGAAGTGCTGGAGTCGATCGTGAATAACTTGCCGGCGCCGTCCGGAGACTCCGAAAAACCGCTCAAGGCCCTGATCATGGACTCCTGGTTCGATAACTATCTGGGTACGATCTCGCTGATCCGGGTGTTCGATGGAAATTTGGTGTCGAAGCAGAAGATCAGCATGATGTCGACCGGGCGGAGCTATACGGCGGAGCAGATCGGGGTATTCACGCCCAAGCGGCTGACGGTGGGCGAGCTCGAATGCGGTGAAGTAGGATATGTAATTTGCGGTGTGAAAGACGTTAGCGGCGCCAAGGTCGGTGACACCCTTACGTCCACGCGAAATCCCACTGCCCACCCCCTGGAGGGATTCAAGGAAATCAAGCCAAGAGTTTTCGCCGGTTTGTACCCGATTATCGCTGCCGAGTTCGAGGCTTTCCGGGGTGCACTGGAGAAACTGAGCCTGAATGACTCTTCTCTGCACTATGAACCCGAAACTTCGGCGGCGCTGGGATTCGGGTTTCGCTGCGGGTTCCTGGGGATGCTGCACATGGAAATCGTACAGGAACGGCTGGAAAGGGAATATGGGCTCGAGCTTATCTCCACCGCACCTACCGTTGTCTACGAAGTGGTCACTACGGACGGACAGGTGATCACCATAGACAACCCAGCGAAAATGCCCGATCCGGCGCGTATACTGGAAACAAGGGAACCGATAATCGAAGCCCGGATTCTGGTGCCCCAGAACTTTATCGGAGCGGTAATGACCCTGTGCATTCAGAAGCGGGGAAGTAGAAAAGCGGTGCAATACCTGGGCCGGCAGGCAATGATGATTTTTGAGCTGCCGCTAAATGAAGTGGTTTTGGATTTTTTTGACAAGTTGAAATCGGCCACCAAGGGCTATGCGTCCCTGGACTATGAGTTCATCGGATTTCGCAGCAGCGACATGGTAAAACTCGACGTGTTGATCAACGGAGATCGCGTTGACCCCCTGGCAATCCTAGTTCACCGTGATCAAAGCCAGTATCGGGCCCGTGAACTGGTCAAAAAGATGCGTCAGATCATTCCCAGGCAGATGTTCGATGTTGCGATTCAGGCAGCCATCGGTGCGCGCATCGTGGCCAGGGAAAGCGTCAAAGCCTTGCGCAAGAATGTTACGGCAAAATGCTATGGTGGGGACATAACCAGAAAACGTAAGTTATTGGAAAAACAAAAGGAAGGAAAGAAGCGAATGAAGCAGATTGGTTCAGTGGAGATTCCGCAGGAAGCGTTTCTCGCAGTGTTGAAGGTCGGAGAGTAATCCATGGATTTTTCCCTCATATTGTTTATCGCCCTGGTTGCGACGGGCGCAATTACGTTGTGGGATCGAATTGCGAGAAAATCCGATCAGGGGATCGTGGACGGGACCGAGAGGAAAGAACCCTGGCTGATCGAATATTCGAAAGCTTTCTTCCCGGTGATACTCGTGGTATTTCTGCTCCGGTCCTTCATTGTGGAACCGTTCAGGATCCCGTCGGGATCGATGCTTCCCAATCTCCATATCGGTGACTTTATTCTCGTCAACAAATTCAGTTACGGTATCAGACTGCCGGTCATCAACAAGAAGGTGATCGATACGTCCGCTCCCGAGCGGGGAGACGTCATGGTGTTCAGGTTCCCTCATGATCCGTCGATCAATTTCATAAAAAGGGTGATCGGGCTGCCGGGCGACAAGATCGAATACAAGGAAAAGAATCTGTATCTCAACGGCGAGCAGGTCAAAACAGAGCCCATGGGCGAATTCGACTTTCAGGAAGTCAGCCAGAATAAGTATGTCGGCAAACGGTATTTGGAGACTCTGGACTCAAATATGCATGAAATCATCGTCGATCCGAATAAAAGAACGACTAAAACGAGCTACGCTGTACCTGAGGGGCATTATTTCGTAATGGGAGATAATCGCGATCACAGCAATGATAGCCGGTACTGGGGTTTCGTGCCCGAGAAAAATATAATAGGAAGGGCATTCTTTATCTGGTTTAGCTGGGATCTTGAGGGTAGTGGCGATCTCGCATGGGAGCGGATCGGCAATTCTGTCAACTGAACGGGGGTAATTTGTGAAAAATCAGAACGGGTGGACGATTTGGACGTTGCTGTTGACCGTGGCGGTACTGCTGGCGGTGGTCTTGCTTGTCATGAAACTGACTCCGCATTATCTCGACAACTATAAACTGGAATCTGCGCTCGAACACGTTTCCACCGATTCGAGGGTGGCCAATATGACCAGGCGGGAGATCCTTCGCGAAATCAAGAACAAGCTGTACATCGACTATGGTGACGAGCTGATCAATCTGGATGAATCCCTGGTCATAGAAAAACGTCGTGGCGGGATGACTCTTTCTCTGGACTATGAGGTCGTCGTCCCGCTGGTGTCGAATATCAGTGCCCTGCTGGATTTCAACAACAGCGCGGACGTCGTCTATTGAACGATGAGCGGACTCGGTGAACTTCAGCAAAAACTATCATACGAGTTCGAAGATACAAACCTGCTGACTCGGGCGCTAACGCACCGGAGCAAAAGCCCGGACAACAACGAGCGGCTTGAATTTCTCGGCGACAGTATTCTCGGATTTCTGGTAGCAGAGTGGTTATATGACCGCTTCCCGGATGTCGCAGAGGGCAAACTGAGCAGAATGAGAAGCATCGTCGTCCGCAAGCAAACACTCGCCGCCCATGCGCGGAACCTTGAGGTACCGAAAGTTTTGATCCTGGGTGAAGGCGAGCAGAAGAGCGGCGGATTCAATCGCGATTCCATTCTGGCGGATGCCCTGGAGGCGCTGATTGGGGCGGTGTACCTGGACTCGGGTATTGAACAGGCAAAACGGGTTGTCATCGGCCGATTCGGAGCCACTCTCGCTTCCCTGAGCCCGGACGGCGGATACAAGGACCCGAAAAGCCGCTTACAGGAATTCCTTCAGCAGCGAAGTCTGCCGGTACCGGTTTACCAGATCGTCAGCATAGAGGGAGAACCACACCGGCAGGTATTTGAGGTTGCATGCAAGGTCGAGGGTTGCGACGAATCCTTTTTGGCAACCGGTGGCAGCAGGCGCGATGCCGAACAGTCCGCTGCGGAACAGGCTTTCGTAAGACTGCATGGCTGAGCACCGCGCCGGGTTTGTCACCCTCCTTGGCAAACCAAACGTTGGAAAATCAACACTGCTGAACGCGATTGTTGGGCGGAAGATCAGTATCACGTCGAGTAAACCGCAGACGACGCGCCATCGGATTCTCGGTGTCCTTACCCGAGAGGGGTGTCAGTACATATTTGTCGACACTCCCGGTCTGCACCGGGCATCCGGCAGGACCGTAAACAAGATCATCACCCGGACGACTCGCTCATGCCTGCTCGGCGTGGACGCCATTGTGCTGATGATTACCTGTGGTGGCTGGAGCGAACAGGATCGTTACGTTCTGCGGTCCTTGGAGGATGTCTCGGTGCCCGTGATGTTGGCAATCAACAAAATTGACCGATTGAAGGACAAGAAAAAGCTGCTGCCGTTGATCGCCGAATCTTCGAGACTCTGGAAATTCCAGGAAATCATTCCGCTGTCGGCGACATCGGGAACGAATATCGAGGACCTGTTGTCTGCTCTCGGACAAATTTTACCTACGGGGCCGATGTATTTCCCGGAACACCAGCATACCGATCGTTCATCCGAGTTCATGATATCGGAATTGATAAGGGAGCAGGTATTTCGACTATTGGGACAGGAACTGCCTTACGAAGCGGCGGTGCGCTTGGTCAGTGTGTCAGGCGAAAACATGCCAATTGTTGAGGCTCAAATCTGGGTTGATCGGGAGAGCCAGAAGCGGATGGTCGTTGGAAAGGAGGGTCAGAGAATCAAGAAAATTGGTATCAACGCCCGCAAAGCCATAGAACGGGTGCTTGAAAAACAAGTTTATCTCGATGTCGTGGTGAAAGTACGCAAGGGCTGGGCGGACAACCAGGCGGACCTGCATAGCCTGGGATACATCGAGGAACGATAGATGCGCGTGTCTCGCCAGCCCGGTTATACCCTGCACACCAGACCGTACCGTGAGTCCAGCCTGCTGATCGACATATTTTCCCGTAACCACGGTCGTACGACACTGCTGGCAAAGGGAATACGAAACCTGAAATCGCGAAACCGCAGCGCAACAATACCTTTCTCTCTGCTGTCTCTTGGTTGGTCGGGCAAGGGCGAATTGCCCGTGTTGACACAGGCCGAGCACGATGGACCCGTGAACCTGCTGTCCGGCGTGGAGCGGGTTTGTGGATTTTATGCCAATGAACTCCTGGTCAGACTGCTTCACAAACACGACCCGCACCCGGCGTTGTTCGATGCTTACGATGTGCTACTTGGTGCGCTTGGGAAGAGCGGCAACGTGGAGATCAGCCTGCGCTTTTTCGAGAAAAATCTGTTGCGGGAACTGGGCTACGCACTTGACCTCGAACGGGAGGCGGACGGGTCCGCACCAGTCATTGCAGAGGCGCGATACCAGTACGTACCGACGTACGGGGTGGTAAGGGCGCGGGATGAGGGAAGCGGCGCGCTGACCGTCAGCGGAGCGACTTTGCTGGCATTGTCACGTGAAGAATTGGACGACAAAAACAGTATTGAAGAATGCAAATATCTGATGCGCGGCATAATCGGGCACCATTTGGGGCGCCATCAACTCCGATCGAGAAGTTTGCTGGGGGCATTCAAGATCTAGCCCGCATATTGCACCAGACCGGCGCTCAGCCAAACCTGTCCTGCGTCATCGCTCGGGATACTGGTGCAATATGCGGGCTAGTGCGCAATGCGTGCCAACTAGACTTTAACCTCAGAACTCGATCAAACCCCCGAGGCTGATGAAGTTGATATTGTTGTCTCCGGTGACGCCGGTGTATTCGAGCTCGAATTTTCCGCTTTCGCCGGCTTTCACGCCAAGACCCACACCATAGGCAAAGCCGCTAGCGTCATTCTCGATGCCCGCCACGCTGGACGAAACATCGGTCGTCATGCCGCCGAGTTTGCCCTTGAAATATACCGTCCCGGGTGTTGAGTAGGTAAAGAACAGAGCGTACGTGTCGACGTCCCAGGTGCCGTTCACATTTGAAAGGTCACCGTCATCCACGGATGTGGTGAATTCGAGTTCAATGGACGAAGATCCTCCGATGCCGCCTATTGCTCGGGAGAACCGGTAACCGAGCACGACACCGGCGTTGGTGGCATCGCCGAATCCGTCGGTATCGTTCTGCATGACTCCAGCCTTGATACCGAGTATCCACTTTCCCGTTGCGTCTTGACCGAAAAATGTCCCTTCCTCGTCGGCGACGGCGCAGGTCATCATCGAGAGGCTTAGGATGAAGGGTGCAACCAGATACTTACGCGCAATATGCATGGTGTCTTCTCAATAAATTGTTTAAATATCAGTTAGTTATAAAAACAATTAAGATACACTCTTAATAGTTAACCCAAGTATATGTTCTAATTCAGTAAATATCTACGTTTGCAGTTAATTCTCGAAAAAATCGTAATCTGGCCGAAAAACCGATCCGATCTTCTGTGGCCTTCACAATAAATTCATACGATCAGCCATGAATTCCCCATCCAATGCCAGCGTACAGCAGATCTTGCAGGAGGCCGCGTCGCACCATCGGGCCGGGCGTCTGGAACGCGCAAAAGTGCTTTACGAACAGGTGCTTACGAGGCATCCCGAGAATCCGGATGCACTGCATTTATTTGGATTATTGTGCTTCCACTGCGACGATGGCGCCAAAGCAACGCGGCTTATCAAACAAGCCATCGCGCACCAATCCGCGTTTCCGCCCTACCACGATAACCTCGCAATGGTTTGCATGTCTACGGGGGAGTTCGAGACGGCACTGGCGGCACTTCGAACGGCGGAGCGTCTGGAAGGGGAGCAACCCCACCGTTGCTTCAATATGGGGGTTGCGTACGAAAGGCTCGATCGGCAACAAGAAGCCGAAAGGGCCTATCGCAGCGCCGTTCGGTTGAATCCGCAAGAAAGTGATTTCCACTTCAACCTGGGGAATCTGCTGATGATAGCAGGCAGGATGGAAGAAGCGGCTGCTTGCTATCGCAAAGCTGTCGAATGCGTTCCGACGGCCGAGGGGGCGTATACGAATCTGGCGAACTCCCTGATTGCACTGGGTCGCGCGGAGGAAGCCGTGGAGATCTACAATCAGGTACTGTCCGTGCGGCCACGGGACTACGATGCACGCTTCAACCTGGGCTGTGTTTATCTGGAGTCGGGACGGGAATTCGAGGCGATCGGATGCTTCCAGGATCTGGTCAGGCTCCATCCGGACGATCCGGAAGCCCGTCTGGCCCTTGGCCGCTCGTTGAATCTGGCGGGCCGCTATGATGCGGCGTCTGGTGAATTCTCCAAGGTTCTGGATAAGTCGCCCGCCGACGCTCGGGCTCGACGAGGTCTGGTTTCCGCTTTGAGGTATTTGGAACCGGATGGCTTTCGCCCCGAACTGGAGAGTCACGTCATCAGCCTGTTTCGGGATCCGGATATTCATCCTCAGGCGCTTGCCAGAATATCCGCCAACCAGTTACGACACAAATACGGCTTGAGCGGGGAGCCGCCCCGGCTGGAGGCCGAGCTACCCGCGCTGATTTCCAGGCTGAAACGAGACCGGCTGTATCTCGATCTAATGGCCTATGCAATCAATACCGATCCACTCATCGAGAAGCTCACGATATCGGTACGACGATTCGTGCTCGAACGTCTGGCGGTGTTTGATGATCGGGACGGCAAACTTCTCGATCTGGCGGTTGCCCTGGTGCAGCAGTGTTTTGCCAATGAGTACATCTACCTCTGCGATGATCGTGAAAAAGGCGTCATCGACGATCTGGAGCGAAACGTCCAGGAAATATGCGCAACCGGCACGTGCTCGAATGCACGCACCGAGGCTTCGCTCATATGCACGGCAATGTATCGGCCGCTCGCCGGGCTCAGCTGCGCCGGAACGCTCGCGGATGTCCCGCCGGAAACGTGGAGCGCCACCTTTCGGCCCCTGGTTGAGCATGTTTTGCTGAACCCGCTCGAGGAGATGGAATTACAGGCACACGTTCCCGTGGTCGGTGATATCGAGGACGCGGTATCGCGCTCCGTCAGGCGCCAGTACGAAGAAAATCCCTATCCCCGGTGGCGTTCGCTACACGTTGGAATACGGTCCAGTTATGGGCATGATCTCAACAGGATGTTCCCGCATTTTCGACCAGCGGATTTTCTTGGTCATGCCGTGATCGCACTCGCAGCCGGCTGTGGAACGGGTCAGGAGGCGGCGGCAATTGCCGGTTCGCGTCCAGATTGCGAGGTCATAGGTGTGGATCTCAGCTTGTCCAGTCTGGCCTATGCGACGCGCATGGCCCGGGATCTGAACATCGACAACCTGTCCTTCTATCAGGGTGACATCCTCAATATTTCCCGATTAGGCCGTCGATTTCAGGTGATCGAGTGCTCCGGCGTGCTTCACCACATGGCGGATCCCGAGTCG
Organism: Gammaproteobacteria bacterium; assembly: GCA_024639325.1. Taxonomy (GTDB): domain Bacteria; phylum Pseudomonadota; class Gammaproteobacteria; order Arenicellales; family JAANXG01; genus JAHEKE01. Next base: position 2,682 of record JAHEIO010000017.1, on the reverse strand, counting down.
GGTTGGCGGGCTCTTACGGAATGCCTGGATCCCGGCGGAGTAATGAAGATCGGGCTTTACAGTGAACACGCAAGCGCGGAAGTCACCGCAGCACGCGAACTGATCAGGGCGCAGGGGATGGCGACCAGCGCGAAAAACATCAGAGACTTTCGTGCGGGAATTCTCGAATCGAATCCTGACAACCCGTTGTATCCGCTTCGTTACAGTGAGGACCTGTACACCCTGAGCGCCTGTCGGGACCTGCTTTTCCATGTTCAAGAACAATGTTTTACGCTGCCCCGCGTCGAGCGCGCACTGGCCAGCCTTGGCCTCGAGTTCATTGGGTTCGAACATCCCGATCCGGGCATCAGGCGCCGCTACCTCGCGCACAACCCGGACGATAAAACACTCACCGATCTTGCCGGCTGGGCGCGTTTCGAAGAGCAGAATCCGCAGACTTTCGCCGCCATGTACGTGTTCTGGTGTTGCAAGCCCGCCTGAAGGCCCAACGCCATCGCGCAAAAAGGTGTCCGATAGCGGTAATTTTGCGGGCTAGCGGGTTACTTCAACTGGATCGTGTCCGATGGCGAGGAGTTCTTGGTGGGCTCTATTCGGGCAGGGCATCTATGTCTGCAACCTGCTGCGCACTCAGGCGGACCTCCACCGCTTTGACGCTGTCCGTAATGCTCGCTGCTCGACTCGCACCCGGAATAGGCAGCACGTGCCGGCCTTTCTGTAAAAGCCAGGCCAGCGCAACGCAGTAGACGCTGGTATCGTGTGTTGAGGCAATCTCGCCTAACGTCTCCACCTGAGGCAGCCGTTTGTGGCCGCGTCCGCCACCTACCGGACTATAGGGTATATAGGTGATACCCGCCTTGCCGCAGTAGTCCAGCAAACCGCTGTTCAGGTCGTGCTTGTACAACACGTGGCATCTGTTCTGAACGGACACAATGGGAACGATCTCGCGGGCGGCGTCGATGTGATGCCGATCGACATTGGACAGGCCGACGTGTTGGATCTTTCCCTCTTCACGCAGGCGCGCTAACTCCCCGACCGAGTCGGTAAATGGCACTGAGGAGTCCGGCGCGTGGTACTGGTACAGTAAGATGGTGTCCACATCGAGGTTGCGCAGGCTTTGTTCGCAGGCCCGCCGAAGACTCTCCGGCCGGCCATCAGTTTCCCAGCGCCCCTCTGGTCGAGTCAATCCACCTTTAGTGGCAATTGTGACTTGTGCTCCGCGGGGAAGATTTTTCATTGCCGCGCTGATGAGCCTTTCGTTGTGCCCGAAATCAGTGTTATCTATGCAATAACAGTTCGCCGTATCGATGAATTCCACACCAGCTTCAACGGCAGCAACGATCACGGCTTCCGCCTGCTCTTTATCGGGGCGGTCCTGTATAGACAGGGGCATGGCGCCGAGACCGATAGGAAAAACCTCGATATTGGAGCTGCCGATAACACGCCTCATACCACTATTCTCTCCGGCAAATCAAGCTAGGGCAAGCCGGCCTTGCGCAGAGCATCGAGCCAATGCTCGAGATCCTGTGGATGCTTGAAAGGCTCTGTCGCCGCGGTAAGCGCTATCGAATATCCGGGTTCAAGCTGCCTAAAGTGTTTCATGGTACTTGCGGCTTCCTCAAGCCTGTCCACCTGCGCATAGCACGCTGCCAACAACAGGTAGGTAAAATTCGTTTTCGGCTCCTGTCTGTCCAGCGCATCGAGCGCCTGCTGATAACGATGGGCCACGAAGTACGTCCACGCCAAGTCCCACAAGTGCCAGCCCGGGGGTTGCGGATTGAGTCGAATCGCACTTTTCATTAAGGAGATTCCATCTTCCGGCCAGCCCGCATAGGCCAGGGCCCAGCCGTATTCAATCAGCACGTCAGCATCGTTTGGACTGAGTTCGAGTGCCCGTTGATACTCCCGGATGGCTGCATCATGCTGCTGTTGGAGAAGTAAAGCCGACGCCATGCTCCAACGGCTCCACGTATCGTTGGGATCACTATCAATAGCCGCTCGGGCCAACTCGATGCCCCTGATCAGAGAATCTTCGGGCGACTCGCTCCATCCGTTCCAGTAGTCCTGCAGGTGTGTCCACGCATTTTTGGCTATGGCTCGAGCATAGCGGGGATCGGTTTCAAGGAACTTCTCAGACATCTGTCGCGCAATGAGATTGTCCTCCTCAGTGTAACGATCGCTCACGCCGCCTAGGAAATAGTAGTATGCCTGAAGACTCTCCGTTGGTGTTCGGGCAACCTGCGCGAACTCGGCTTTCTGCAGATTCCCGTGTCCCACACCAACAGAGGCAATCATCGCGACGATATGATTCGTGATCTCGTCCTGGACCTTGAACTGATCGTCCAGCGGACGGTCGATTCGTTCAGCCCATACGTGACCGGCCGTTTCCGTATCGATGAGTTGCACCATTACCCGCAGACTGTCCAAAGACTTTTGAATACTGCCCTCGAGTACATAACGCACTCCCAGGTCACGGCCTACGTCGCGTATATCGATGGGCTTTCCCTTGTACTGAAAAGTTGAATGCCGGGCGATGACAAGCAGGCCGCCGAACTGTGACAACGAAGTGATGATATTGTCGGTCAGCCCATCAGCGAAATTGTCCTGCACCGGATCACTGCTCATATTTTCAAACGGCAGCACGGCGATGGAAGGTTTGTCGGGCAACGGAGTAGCCATTTGCGC
>JAHEIO010000170.1 GCA_024639325.1 Gammaproteobacteria bacterium | reverse complement strand
CGCGTGCATGGGTACCTGCGCGATAATGAGATAGTTGGTCAGCCCGAGGGCCATGCCCAGGATGATCATGAAACCCCCGATCATGGTCGCACTTTCGGCGGCGATGCGGGTACCGTCGCGAAGGATATGCAATTCCCTGAACACGACGCACTCGACCACGATCGCATACAGCACCGTAAGCGCCGCCGCTTCGACGAGGGTCGCAAACCCCCCAAAAATGCTCACCAGGATCACCGCGGGCAGAGCGATTTCCCATTTCGCCTGCCAGAACGCGGCGACGAATCTCCGGCCGCTGAATCGACTGCGCCGCGCGCCCTCGAACGCACCGCGCCAAGCCCCCCAGGCGGCGACGGCGACAACCAGCAGCAGGCCGGGCAGCAATCCCGCAATGAACAGCTTGTCCAGCGCGACCTCCGCGTAGTAGGCATACAGGATCACCGGCAGGCTGGGTGGAAACAACACGCCGATCGAGCCGGACACGGTGACGAGGCCCACCGCGTTCGATTCCTTGTAGTTCGATTTGAGCAGCATCGGCAGCAGCAGACCCCCCATGGCCAGTATGGTGATGCCCGACGCGCCGGTCAGCGGGGTAAAAAATGCGAGCACCAGGGTGGTGACGACGGCCAGGCCGCCGGGCATCCACCCGACCATGGCGGAGAAAAAGCGCAACAAACGACGGCTCGAGCCGCCTTCCGCCAGAATATAGCCGGCAAAGGTAAACAGCGGGATCGCCGGCAGCATCGGCGAGGTGCTCATGCGATACGACTCGCCGGGGACCGCCGAAATCGGCGTGCCTTCGTCAATGAACAGCAGCAGGGCCGCGCCGCCGATAGCGGTAAAGATCGGGATGCCCAGCGCCGTCCCGATCAGTATCAACACCCCGAGCGGCAGCAGCAGACCGCTTCCCTGAAGATCCACACCCAATCCTAATGCGAGCGGCACGGCGATGCCGCAGGCGGCGACAACCCTGCCGATCCAGCGGTCAGAGGCGTGCCGGATCATGCGGCCGACGATCAGGGCGAAGCCGATGGGCATTACCGCGGTAAACGCCCAGACCGGGATCCCCCAGCTGACCATGTCGCCGTATTCGCGATCGATCTTGACCAGCTGCACACTCGCGATGAAAAGGCACGCCGTCACGCCGACGGCAACGAAAGCGGCAAAGACACGGACCCTTCGATCCCACGGCGCCTTGAAGAATCCGGCGGTGGCCAGCGCCAGATTGCGATCGGAACGCGCCGCCAGAGCGGCGCCCATCAGCGTGATCGACAGCATGAGGTGCTGCACGACAGGAATGGACCCCGCGATGCCACTGCCGAAAAGCTCGCGCGTGATCACCTCCAGCAGGGGCAGTGCCGCCATGAAAGCCAGGATCAATATCGAGATCGAATTTTCGATGCGGTGCAGTATCGGCGAGTCAGGCGTATTCACGAGTATCACGATCGGGCGATCGGTTTCGACCGCGCGGATTGTAACTTAATGCCGGCCCGGTTTGGCCCCGGGAATACCGAAGAACTTGGATTTATAGAGATTCTTTGTGGAGCCCAAGGATCTTTTCGAACATTTCCGGGCGCTCCCGCTTGCAGGGCAGTTCAGCGTAAGTGTTTACCACTTCAGTCCGCCAGAGTTCGATTTCACTGTCGCTCAGCTCTACAACCGTCAGCCCCCTGGCCTGCATCTCTTCAAGCGCCTTGTTCTCGGCGTTACGGATAGTCTGGCGCAGGCGTCCAACGATATCTTCCGCGGCATCCAGAAAATTCTGCTGCAGGGTCTGTGGAAATTTATTCCACGAATCCAGGCTCAAAACCATCGCGGCGTTCAGCGGAGACCACTTCAGATCCGTCATGTAATTCGCGATCTGATAGGATCGATCCAGCAGCGCAAACAGGGGAGGCACATCGATGGCTTCGATCAGTCCGGTCTGCAGAGACGTCAGCATGTCGGTGGCCGGCAAAGGCACGACCTGCAGCCTGAACTTGCTGAACAGCCTCTCGAATTCCGGAAAACCGGGGGTGGTCCACAGTCTGAGTTGCCGCAGATCGTCCGGCGTCCTCACCGGACGCTTGGTAAAGAAATAGACCCAGCCCGCCTCGGCCCAGGCGAGGATTTTGAAACCGCGTTTTTCGAATCGCTTTTCCACTTCGGGGCTGATTCTGTCGCGCACGTAGTCGAGTTGTTCGTAGGAATCGAACAACAGGGGTATGTTCAGGCAGCCGATAGTTTCCTCGATGCGCGGCAGCCCCGATCCCGAAATCGCGATCCCGTCCAGACCCCTCCGCTGCACCTTGCGCACCATCTCCGTCTCATCGCCGAGCACGCCCCCGGCATAGATCCGCAGCTCGACCTGACCGTTGGAAAGCTCGAGCCATTTCTGCCGAATCTCTAGTATGGCGTCGTGCCAGGCCGAGCCCTCCGGGGCGATCGTGCCGAATTTGACAATTATTCGATCCGCCGGCAGGGCGGCTTGGCTTGCGGCGGTCAAAATGAATGCAAGCAACAGCCTGCGAAGCGCGCTGCGCGTCGTTGTTGTCATCATTATCAGTTCACCCCGTTTTGCGTTACAGAAACAACTCGTCGATGCGCTCGAGCAACCATTTTGCACGGCGCTGGGCAATGGTGTTCATCAAGCGGTTGCCCGGGTCCGCGTCCGAATCCACCGCCAGCGCCTTTTCGAGCAGAGACCGGAACTCCTGCCGATCCTGGTTGGGTACGGACACCGCCTCGGCCAGGGCCACGAAAAGACCCGCACGCTCCCCGTTCGACAATTCGAGCGCACGGGCGTAATGCCCGCGGATATCCGACTCCTTGGCGCCCGCGCGCTGAGCCGCGGCCCAGGTGATCTGGAATTCGTGCAGCGCGCCGCGGTTCCACGCCTCGTCCAGGGTCAATGCGCGATCCAGCAAGGCCTTGACCTCGGGCAGCCTGGCAAGCAACGCGGGCTCGTTTTTGGAGACCGAGATCGCCAATCCCAGCGACGCCGCGGCCCAATAGAGAAACGGAAGGTCTCTGTCCGAAGAAGACGTCGGTATGAGCAGAACCGCCTGGACCGGATCCTCCGCCAGCGCCTCCCGAAACCCGGGAGCCGACTGTTCCAGCGCACGCAGGGCATAGTTCAATCCGCGCAGGTAGAGCTTTCGTGCGCGCGTCCGCAATTCAAGCGCGCGATGGAGATCATCCAGATTCGCAAGCTCCGCTTCGTAGTGGACATAGGCATACGCGTAGAGAACGAATCCGCGGCTGGCGGTAAGCAGAAGGCCGCGGTGTTTGGGTGATTCGACAAGCAGGCTTTCGACGAGCTTGAGACTGAACGGCAGTGCCTCGCCGATCAGGACGATGTCATCGTCGCTCTCGTACACCGAATCGCCCTCGGCGAGCATGTCGCCAATAGTGTTTACCGCATACCGTTTCGGTGAGCACGCCGAGACAAGAAAAACGAACAATCCGACGATCACGACGACTGGAATTCTTTTCATTCGATTGTGCCGATTCAACCCTTGATACATATTATAGGTTCGACTCGTGCCACCTTCCGCGCCAAGCCCGCCCGATCAGCCGCGTCGACGACCTCGGTCACGTCTTTGTACGCACCCGGCGCCTCCTCGGCGATACCGCGCATGCTGGGACTGCGTATCAGGATACCGCGGTCGGCGAGTTCGTCCACCAGGCGGCGGCCCCGCCACCGCTTCAACGCGGCCCGCCGGCTCATTGCCCGGCCGGCGCCGTGGCAGGCGGAACTCAGGGCCTTGCGCTCACTCTCCTTCGTTCCGGCCAGTACGAAGGAGTGGGTGCCCATCGAACCGCCGATGATCACCGGCTGCCCCGCCGGCCGCAGCGGATCCGGGATCTCCGGATGGCCCGGGCCAAAGGCCCGGGTGGCGCCCTTGCGATGGACGAACAGGCGCTGGTTCCGGTCTCCCACTGTATGCTGCTCGACCTTGCAGGTGTTGTGAGACACGTCGTAGAGCAATGCCAGATCCGATCGAGGCAAAACTTTCGCGAATGCCTGGCGCGACAAGTGGGTAATGATCTGACGATTTCCAAGCGCGCAGTTCATGGCCGCCCGCATCGCGCCCAGATACGATTGACCGACCGGTGATTCGACGGGGGCGCAGGCAAGTTCCCGGTCCGGCAAATGGACACCATACTCAGCGGCCGCAACCGCCATGCTCTTGAGGAACTCCGTGCCGATCTGATGCCCCAGGCCGCGCGACCCGCAATGAATACTCAGCACGATGCTGCCCACGCTCAAGCCGAAGGCGCGGGCGATGTCTTCAGCGTAGACCTCATCGACGTGCTGCACCTCCAGGTAGTGATTGCCGGAGCCGAGCGTACCCATTTCATCCTGCTGCCGCTTCTTGGCGCGGGTCGAGACCTGATCCGGCCGCGCCCCTGTCATACAGCCGTGTTCCTCGATGCGTTCCAAATCTTCGGCTCTTCCCCACCCTCGCTCCACCGCCCAGCGGGCGCCTCCCCGCAGCATGTCATCCATTTCATGCATGGACAGGTGAATCGTGCCTACGCTGCCGACGCCTGCCGGTACGGCACGATACAACTGTTCAGCCAGGCGGGCCTTGACCCCCTCCACTTCTCCCTTTCCCAATCCCGTGGTCAGCATGCGAACTCCGCAGGAGATGTCGAAACCGACCCCTCCCGCGGACACGATACCACCCTGTTCAGGATCGAACGCCGCCACACCGCCGATGGGAAAACCATAGCCCCAGTGAGCGTCCGGCATTGCGTACGAGGCGCCGACAATACCGGGCAACATGGCAACGTTGCAGGCCTGCTCGTACACCTTGTGATCCATGGCCTTGATCAGTTCCTTTGAAGCAAACAGCACCGCCGGCACCCGCATGGCGCCGTGAGGTTCGATGCGCCAGGTAAACTCGTCTTGTCGATTCAGTAAATCGAGATCCATTGGTGTCTCCTCATCCGGGTTGCCGTCAGACGTCCACCACGGTCTGTGCCACCCACTGATCTTTTTCGTTTCGGCGGACCGACAGCGTCGTGAACGTCGCGCCCTTGACCTCCACGGCGGGATGGTGCCGCCGAACGTCGACGGGTTCGCCCCAGGCCCGTCCCGTTAATTTTCCGTTTTGATGTTGTACCTGGAACCGGCTGAACAGCATCTTTCTCACGGCCATCTCGTACACCAGCGCGTTCAACCACTCCACCAGCAGCAATTCATCGTCAGGCGCTTCACAGCTCAA
>JAHEIO010000169.1 GCA_024639325.1 Gammaproteobacteria bacterium | reverse complement strand
ATGTACAACCGGGACATTCGGGTCGGGGTGGACCTGCACTGGTCCGCCGTACCTGACTGGTTGCCCGTAGGAACGGGTTTGAGCTCGATGACTGATCCACCGGTCTGGCTGTCGATCAACGACACCCCCATTCCGACCTTCGACAAGGAGCAAACCCTGGTCATCCAGTGCGTGCAGTGCATGAAGACGGCCTGGGTGGAGTTGGACAGATGGCGCGATTTCGCGTTGCTGTGTATTCGGTGGAACGATGTCGACTGGGACCGGGTCGCCGGGGTCTGCAGGGACCATGGCTACCATCGAAGCCTGGCGCTGACCCTGCACCTGCTGGGTCCGGGAGTCTGTCGTTCGATACCCGAATCCATTCTTGCCCAACTCGAACCGGATGCCGATCTCGATCGTGCCGAAAAGCTGATCCTTGCACGACTGCCGGAAGAAAATGAAAAGGATCGTCTGCAAGGGCGTTCCGCTGAAATGATGCGGCTGAGTCGGGAATATCTACCGTATTGGGTCTACAAGGTGTTTCGAATGTCGAGCACCCACTACCCTATCGCGACCTGGTGGCTGGTCACAGACGACTCGCGGCAAAGGCGCGGTTACAGCTGGTGGATCATCCGCTCCCATTTCTCGCCGAAACAAGCCGACTACGATGCGATCAAGCTGCCGCGGAGGCTTCACCTACTCTACTACCTGGTGCGACCCCTGCGCCTGTTGTCCCGGGGGATTCAGTCCCTATATCGAAAAACAGCTCGGTTCTGATTTTCTATTTGCTGTCCACAGGCTCGGGCAGTTCCGGTGAATAGGGGAACTCTTCCCGGGTCAATGCGAGCCAGCTGTACACCAGTATCGAAACCAGCCCCCAGGTGAGTCCCACCACAACCCCCAGGTCAAGTATCCCTCGCCAGGGCTGGGGCAATTGATGGGCAATGATTATGAAAACTACGATCATGAACAACAGCACGTACGTCCCGATCAGTCGTCTTCGGGTGGTGTGAAAAAATCCCATACCGAACAAAGGAGACAGCACGGTATAGATCAACCTCGGATTGTCCCTCAAGTACCGTATGCGTGCCGCGAGTCGGGGGGAATACGATTTCTGGAAACCTTTATACCCCTCCGAGTAGGCCATAAATACGATGCTTGCCAGAAGAATAATCCAGTGGTACCACTCGTATCCGTAGGAGAACGAATCGAATCCAATTCGTGCCAGCCGCACGATGGCGTAACCAAGGACAAGCGCAACACCGACGAGCCCCCAAAAAAAACCCAATCTTCCCAGCACAGAGCGAATATTCCTTAAACAATCGTGAGATTTTACTCAGAATTCCGACCGGCCTGGCGCAATACGCGGGCTAGTCGCGGTAGTCGGGCTCGTCCTCATCCAGGATCGCTTTCAATTCACGGAAGTGCTTTTCCGCCGCGTTGGGATAGCTCTCCCATTGCCGTGCGGTCTTTTCGGCGATATCGTCTGAAAGCAGTTTCATCTCCTTCTGCGTGCCGTAAGCGATAATCAGGGTTCGTGCCGCGCGCTCGAAATAGTACAGAGCGTCGAACGCCTGGGCCACCGTCGGCGCCGCCGCCAGCACGCCGTGGTTCCCCATCGTCATAATACGCTTTTCACCGAGGATTCGGGAGCAGCGCTCCCCTTCCGCCTCGAAGGCCATGCCGTCGAAACCCTCATCGACCGCCACCCGTTTGTAAAAACGCGCGGTGTTCTGATCGATCGGATACAGTGTGCTGTCCGCCAGGCTAGCCAGGACCGTGGCATAGACGGGATGCACGTGCAGAACGCAGCGTGCCTGCGGACAGTTCCTGTGGATCGCACCGTGCAGACCCCAGGCGGTGGGATCGGGGGCATCGGCGCGATCCATTGTGTCCCGGTCATTGGCGTCGACCAGAACGAGTTCGCTCGCCTTGATGCGCGAGAAATGCCGCCCGTCGGGATTGATAAGAAAACGCGAGCCGTCGTCGGACACCGCCAGGCTGAAGTGATTGGCCACGGATTCGTGCATGTCCAGTCGGTGCGCCCAACGAAACGCGCAGGCCAGGTCCGTTCGTTCTTCTATAAACGACTCCGTGTCGAGTCCATGATTTGCTTTTTTGAGTTCGCTGATGCCCACGGTTTGCACTCCCTACGATTTGTGTCGGATTGATATGCAGTTAACTCCGATTCGCCGCTCAATTCAAACAATATTTTTTGCGATCCGCTATCGGAATTGCTGCTCGCCGCTGGTTGAGAACATCCGAAAGCACATTGATTGACATCGTAACTCTCCCCGCGCAGCGGTATCCCCAGCCTTCTGCCATCGATAAAGATTGGGTCAGAGGGACGCATGCTCGTATTATCGGGCCTGCAAAGGCGATATATTAACGACAGCAATAGCAGATATACGAACAAACGATTAGATGCCGCGGATGTCTTTAATATAAGGTCCGCCGCATTCGATCTTCACCCTGGAAAGCCGAATAACGCGTATGAGTGAGAAAGACGTCATCGAGGTGAACGGCCGCACCTACCGCTGGCCGGTGCGTCCCGTAGTGGCGGTGTGTATAGACGGCTCCGAACCGGCTTACGTGGAAGAGGCGGTCAAGGCGGGGGTAATGCCCTGGACGGCGGGGATCATCAACGGCAAGGGCAGCGATCTACGCGCCGATTGCGTCGTGCCGACTTTCACCAACCCGAACAATTTGTCTATCGTCACCGGGGTGCCGCCTGTGGTACACGGCATATGCGGCAATTTTTACTACGATCGCGAACATGATCGCGAAGTCATGATGAACGATCCGGAGCTGCTGCGCGTGCCGACCATATTCAAGGCTTTTCAGGATGCCGGCGCCCGGGTCGTGATCATCACCGCCAAGGACAAGCTGAGGCGGCTGCTCGGCAACGATCTCACCTTTGGAGACGGCGGCGCCATCTGTTTTTCATCGGAGAAATCCGACCAGGCGACGTTTGGGGAAAACGGGATCGAGAACGTGGTAAACCTGGTCGGCATGGAAGTGCCTTCCGTGTACAGCGCGGAACTTTCCGAGTTCGTATTTGCGGCCGGAGTCAAGCTGATGGAGTCTGTACGACCCGACATCATGTATCTGTCCACGACCGATTACATCCAGCACAAGTTTGCGCCGGGGAGCGAAGGTGCCAACACGTTCTACGCCATGATGGATAAATACTGGGCGCGGCTGGACGCCTTGGGCGCGATCGTCGCGCTCACCGCCGACCACGGCATGAATGCGAAACACGACCAGAACGGCGCGCCGGATGTCATCTATCTCCAGGACGTACTCGACGACATGACCGGTAGCGGCGGCAGCCGCGTCATTCTGCCGATCACCGATCCCTATGTCGTCCATCACGGCGCCCTGGGCTCTTTTGCCACCGTGTACCTGGCTGACGGAATAGACCGGCAAAAGACGCAAGCGGATCTCGCCGCCATGAACGGTATAGAAAAGGTGCTGACCAACGAGGAAGGCTGCCGGTTGTTCGAACTCGCGCCCGATCGCATGGGCGACCTGATCGTAGTCTCCAAGAAACGCAAGGTGCTGGGCACAACGGCCGATCGCCACGACCTGTCAGGCCTCGATGTACCGTTGCGCTCCCACGGCGGCGTATCCGAGCAGACCGTACCGCTGGTGTTCAACAGACCGGTGACAGATCTCGAACCTGCGCGGCGCCTCAGAAATTTCGACATCTATGATGTTGCTTTGAACCACATTGCAGCCTGAGTGGACGTCACCACTATCCGTAGGAGCGCGCCCCCGCCGCGATCCATCGGCCCGAGGGCGGTCCTCCTACAACAAAATCGGAATCAATCCCAACTTGTAGGAGCGGCGCCCCCGCCGCGATGAGCCGGCACATGGCAGGCCTCCTTCAATCCGCAACCAAAGGGCCACCACCGAGTGGCGGCCCCATGACTACGAGTAAAGACTATGAGCTCAACAGCTGAAACACTGAACCGGGCCCGGCACCAAAAAATGCGCATCGCCGGCGAACAGGTTGACGGCGACACCGGCAAGGTTGTCGAGGTGCTCAATCCCTACAACGGCGCTCTCGTCGGCACGGTCCCGCGAGCCAGCCGCGAGCAGGTCGCGCGTGCCTTCGACATTGCGGCCGCGTACAACCCCACGCTCACCCGCTACGAACGGCAACAAATACTGCTCAAGACCGCCGGTTTGCTCGACGATCGACGCGATGAAATTTCCGATCTGATCACCGCCGAGTGCGGACTGTCGAAGAAGGATTCCCTGTACGAGGTCGGGCGTGCTTTCGATGTGTACACCCTCGCCGGCCAGATGTGCATACACGACGACGGCGAGATTTTTTCCTGCGACCTGACGCCGCACGGCAAACAGCGCAAGATTTTCACTCAGCGCGAACCGCTCACCGCGATATCCGCCATCACGCCGTTCAACCACCCGCTCAACATGATTTCCCACAAGATTGCGCCGGCGATCGCCACCAACAACTGCATCGTGTGCAAACCCACCGAGCTGACCCCGCTGACCGCGCTGCTGCTTGCCGACGTACTCTACGAGGCCGGCCTGCCGTCCCAGATGCTGTCCGTCGTCACCGGGCTGCCGAAGGACATCGGCGATGAAATGATCACCAACGAGCATATCGAGCTGATCACCTTTACCGGCGGCGTCCCCGTCGGCAAGTACATCGCCGAAAAGGCCGGATACCGCAGGACGGTGCTGGAACTCGGCGGCAACTCGCCGTTGATCATCATGGAAGACGCGGACCTCGCCAAGGCCGCGGATCTGGCCGTGGCGGGCGCCACCAAGAACTCCGGCCAGCGCTGCACCGCGGTGAAGCGCGTGCTTTGCGTGGAATCCGTCGCCGACGAGTTCGCCGCGCTGGTCACCGAAAAAGCGAGCGCACTGAAGTATGGGGATCCCATGGATCCCGACACCGACGTCGGCACGGTGATCCACGAGGAGGCGGCCAAGCTGTTCGAATCCCGCGTGAACGACGCCCTCCAAAAGGGCGCCTGCCTCCTCTACGGCAACGACCGCCAGGGTGCGGTCTACTCCCCGACGGTGCTTGATCACGTACCCTACGACTGCGAGCTGGTGCGCGAGGAAACTTTCGGCCCGCCGATTCCGATCATTCGCGTCAAGGACATCGACGATGCCATCCGGGTGTCCAACTCGACGGTTTTCGGACTGTCTTCCGGTGTGTGCACCAATCGCCTGGACTACATCACCCGCTTCATCAACGAGCT
>JAHEIO010000016.1 GCA_024639325.1 Gammaproteobacteria bacterium | reverse complement strand
GATCGAATGAAGCCCAAGTACATCGGGGCCTGGACCAGCCAGCGCCGGGATAGGCGTTTCCAAGACACACTGTTTCTTGGACAAATCCATAGACCTCGATGTTTGCCATGCTTGACGAGATTCCATGGCCGCCTGGCGAGAAATGCGGACTAGCTACGGTCCGAATAAAGTCCAAGCCCAGGCAAAGCTGAACAAGTCAGCGCCGGGATACTGTTGCAATATGCTGGCGGGCCCGACGTTTTTTCTTTTTGCGACTGATCCGGGGGGCCGCGGTAGACCACACCGCGCCAAAAATCAGACACAGGCCGGCGCCGATGGATACCGTCAATCCCACCGCCTGCAAGGGCGGGGTGCTTGACAAGAGAAGCATGCCGAATACGAGCGCGGTGGTGATGCAGCATACCCACAGCGCTTTGAACGTTGTTGCCCATTCCTCCTTGGAATGTGACAAGCGATTGAAAAAAAGCGCGTAGTCGAGACCCAGGCCGACAACAAGCAAAAGCGAAACCAGGTGGAAAACCGTCAACTGAATGCCGGACGCAATCAGAATCGCGCTGGTAACCACCACCGACGCGACGGTTGGAACCAGTATGTACAGCGGCTTGAGAAGGTTTCGGAAATTCATCGCGAGAACCAGGTAGATGAACAGCGCACCCCAGCACAACAGCCGCACCACGTGGGACATTGCGGCGTGCATCATATCGTTGGTTGCCTGTTTGAGATCCAGGTAGGAGACCTCCACGCCACCGCTATTGCTCGCAAGCGCTGACATCCGCTCGGGATTGGTCACGCCGTGCAGCAGAACGGGAGCAACCCACTGCTCTTCCATTTCGAACAACAATGGCGACAACAGCGGCACCAGCGTGGTATCGCGCAGGGTGTCCAGGGTAACGGGTTGTACACCCCTTGACGCGTCCACATCACTGATAAAGGGTTCGAAGATTGCGTCCTTGAAGGGAAGTCCATCCAGCGCCTCCTGCAATCGGCTGCGCAATTCGGATGCGGATGGCAGCATTGATTGACGCTGCTGCTGGAGATTTCGGCTGGGCAAATACTGCGCCGCGGCGTCATATTCCGATAGCAGCCCCTGCTCGATAAATTTGTCCAGCCGCGGCATCAGGATCTCGCTCGCACGCAGCGCCGATTCGGCATCCGGAGCAATGATCGCCATCAGTTTTGCGCCGGACCACATTCCAAGGTCCTGGCGCAGGCTCTTGTCTTCGGCACGCAGCGCCTGCGGAATCGGGCTAAGAGAATCCAGCCGGTCGTCCCACAGCGGTCGATCTACGAGGACCAGGTAGGCCGTTGCCAGTATCACCAGCATTGCCATCCATACACGGGCCTGGGGTGCCCGCCGTCCCAGCTTCTCGAGACTCTGGTGCAATTGCGCCAGCCCGTGGCTCATTGCGACGCGGCCAGGGATGATATGCGGCAGAATCCATCGCGTTACGGCGGCCGCCGTCAGCAATCCGGTCACGGTGAACAAACCCAGTTGTGTCAGCCCCTGGAAATCGGAGAATACAAGAGACGCGTAGGCGATGGTCGTGGTGATTACACCCAGCCGCAAAGTCGGCCATATGCGCTTGATATGCACCCAGGCCTTGGAATCGGTGCCCGGCATTTGCGATACCAGGTGAATCGGGTAATCCACTGCGACGCCGGTGAGGGTCACACCAAATGCGAGGGTAATACCGTGGATCGATCCGAAAAACAGGAGCACCGCGCCGATCGCTGCTGTGACGCCAAGAACCAGCGGAACGGTAACGAGCATCAGGAAAGTCAGTGACCTAAATGCCAGATAGAGAAACGTGGTCACGAACACTACCGCCAGTATCGTCAGCAGCCTCACGTCGGCACGAATCGTGTCGCGCGCCTCCACGGTGAACGCACCGGGGCCCGTTATCGAAAACGTGAGGGCGCCTTTGCCCAGCATTTCCAGCTGTTCCCTGAGTTCAGCCACCGCGGCCGCCTGGCCGTCCAGGTTGAACGCGTCGGCCTGCATCTCCAGTATCAGCAGACTGCGTTTTCGGTCCCGGGACATCCAGACGTTGTCGATGCGCAGCGGACCGCTTTCACTTTGACTGACAAGGAGCTGGTCGATGAATATTTTGGAAGCACCCACCGGGTCCTTGGCAAGGAAACTTTTCTCGAACAGTGCGGTTGAAGACGCCAGGCCCCGCAGCCGCTCCTGCAGGGATTCCCGCAGGCCTTCCACGCTGAACCTGCGGGCCACGTCCAAAGGAGCGACGAGGTACCGGTTCCTGAATATCAGATCCCTGTCCGCATCGTTCAGGTCGTGCTCGCCATTGAGGACACGGGCAAATTTTTCGGATTCCCTCAGCCTGGCCGCCAGCGCCGTATTCACCTGGCGCAGCGACTGCTCGTCGGCACCGGCGATGGCAACGAACAGCAGCTTCGAGGTCGCACCCTTGCCGAGTTGCGTGATCAGGATTTTCTCGGCTGAGGTGGTTACGGCCGGCAGGAATACACCGACATCGGTAACTACCTTGAACTGCGTCGCGATCGCCCAAAGCGATGCGGCCAGAACAGATGCCAGAAGCACCCTCGCGCTCAGCCCGACAAGCAATGATCTATCAGGCATATATTACGGGACCGCCGCCGGTGCAGTATTCAATTTCTCTCGACTTTGAGATATTCCAGGTTTATGACCGACCAATCTCCATCGGTCTCGCGTATCTCCGCACGATCGATCAAATCACCGCTGCCTTCGAAGTACAGACTGTCGAGCTTCTTGCGCAGAGCGTCTTCTTTGGGGGTCAGTTTGACGGTCCACCGTTCTTCGGTGCCGCTGATTTCGAGATCGTAACGGGCCTCGAGCAGCTCCTTTTTACCGGACATCGTGGCCTCGGCGCTGTCGACCAGCCCCTTGACCAGCGGATGCGCATCGGCGGCGATGAACTGGGTCCTACTTTGTCCTTCCTGCGCTTCCTTTTCCTGTTCGATCTTGACGCCATTTTCGTCGACGGTAACGATCTCCGGGAACGGTTTGTAAGTCTCTTTTATGAACGTACGGGGCGCTTTGTAGACGAAATTGCCTTTGAGTTTTATCGGTTCGACGAGAAATGTCGAATGTCGAATTTCATTGAAACTCGCTTTGGCATATTGCAGTCCCCGCAACGCGTCCATCACGGCATCGACTGTCCATTCCTGGGCCTGGGCCTGTCCAATGCCGGACACGCAGCCTGCGACCCATGCGGCAATGAGCAGCGACTTCTTCAGTGTCTGGACGATATCGATTTCCCGCGGCATGCAGGGATTATAAACGGAGTATGCCTTACGAGTCAGACTGCTGGCCAGAATGCTGGAACAAGGCGGCTATGGATGCTTTGTGGGCATTGCAAACATTGAAGTAAATGGATTCGCCCAAAAAATAGTGTGTTTTGGAAGCGCCCATCCCGGCGTTAATCGGCACCTGACCTGCGCCATCGCTCGGGATCCTGGGGAGAAATGCCGACTAGTCGATCACGGATATGATAACCCGGTCGTGCTCGAAGTAGACCGTGTAACGAGGGTAGTACCAGCGCGTAATCGGTGGTTGCCCAACGGCGGGGGCCTGTTTGCCAGGATCACCGAACTGCGCGGTGACCGTTGTCATGGACATGTAGTTCGTCGGTACGCTGCCGGTATACGGCTCACGGTCCGTCGATGAAGATGCCGCCGTTTGCATCTGCTCGGTGGAAGGCGGCTCCGTGGCCACCAGCCTGTTGGCAGCCGCGCTGGATGTGGCGGAAACCGTGTAGCGCCACTCGCTGGCCGCTGCGGCAGGACCCGAGATACCCAATATTCCGAGTGCTGCGGCCATCAGGATCATTTGTTTCATCGTCGCCACTCCAGGTTTTTTTCGGTCTTATACCCATCTTTGACCACCTATGGACGGTTGTCAATTTCCGCCCGCGGGGACGAAACCGAATGACAGATGAACAGGGCGATCGCAAACACGATCAGAGCACCGCCCTGATGGGCCGCCGCTATCGCCAGCGGTACCGAGTAGACCAGGGTTGATATGCCCAGCGCGATCTGTAGGACCGACGCCAGAAGCAGCAGGGTAGCACTCTTTTTGATGCCCTCGCCGGCGCGCTGTGCCATCACCCAGAGAACCACAATGAAAAGCAGCACCAGAACGGCCACGCAGCGATGGATGAACTGAACAGTGGCAATGTTCTCGAATATGTTGGCCCAAATGGGCTGCAACGCCCACATGCCCTCGGGGATCCACCTGTCGTGCATTTTGGGATAGGTATTGAATGCGAATCCCGCCCGGGTTCCGGCAACGAATCCGCCGCTGGCGATCATGACAGCCACGGCGGTCAGCACAACCCAGGCGTGGCGCCTGATGCCGGAAGGAATGTGTGCCGGCTGCGCCCGACGCGCCAGATCAAACACCAGCCACAGCATATAGCCGAGAATGAACACGGCCAGCATCAGGTGCGCCGTCAGTCGGTAGGCACTCACTCTGGGAACATCGATCAATCCACTCTTGACCATGTACCAGCCCAGCAGCCCCTGCGCACCGCCGAGCAGGAACAGCAGCAGCAAGCGCGCGGTCAACCTTCGGTCCAGCCGGCCGGACATCAAAAAAAACAGAAATGGCAGCAAGAACACGATGCCTATAGATCTGCCCAGCACTCTGTGCGCATATTCGAAATAGAAAATGCGCTTGAATTCCCCCAGACTCATCCCCTTGTTGACGATCTGATACTCCGGGAAGTCCTGATACCTGGCAAATGATTCTTGCCATTCACCCGCGGTCAATGGGGGTATGACGCCCATGATCGGATCCCAGTCGACCATGGACAAACCGGAGTGCGTCAAACGGGTCACACCTCCCAGCACAATCATGCTGAATATGAGCACGCAGCAGATCGTCAACCAGACGATAATCGGTCTGCCGTGATCTTGGGTCGTGGTCATCGGTTTGCGCAGCGGCTAATACTGAGAATTAACAGGAATTAAGGACCGACACGGTGAAGCACCCGCGCCTGCCGACTCGGGTCACGCTTTACTGAACACCAGGGTGCAATTGGTCCCGCCAAATCCGAAGCTGTTGGACATCACTGAATTCAGCTCGGCCTCCGTGGTTTCGCGCACTATCGGAAACCCTTCCGCGGCCGGATCGAGGTTGTCAATGTTTGCGGATTTCGAGATAAAACCCCGTTCCATCATCAGCAGCGAATAAATTGCCTCGCAAACGCCCGCGGCACCCAGGCCGTGCCCGGTCAGGGACTTGGTCGAACTGAAGCGCGGTACACCGTTTGCGAATACCTCGGCCAGCGCCTCGAGTTCCTTGATATCCCCCACCGGCGTACTGGTACCGTGGACGTTGACATAGTCGATCGGTCCGTCGAGGCCTCCCATGGCCTGCCGCATGCATCGGACCGCTCCTTCCCCGGATGGTTGCACCATGTCTGCACCGTCCGATGTGGCGCCATAACCGGTCAGCTCGGCATATATTCTGGCCCCTCGCTTTACCGCACGCTCCATCTCCTCCATGACGAGAATTCCGCCGCCCCCGGAGATGACAAACCCATCCCGATCCGCGTCGTAAGGCCGGGAGGCGATCCCGGGCGTATCGTTGTACTTCGATGACAGCGCGCCCATCGCGTCGAACAGGACAGAGGTGGTCCAGTGCACCTCTTCGCCGCCCCCGGCAAAGACCACGTCCTGCTTGCCGAACTGAATGAGCTCCGCCGCATGCCCAATACAGTGCGCACTGGTCGCGCAGGCCGAACTGATCGAATAACTCATGCCCCTGATTTTCATCGCGGTGCCGATACAGGCCGCATTCGTGCTGGACATGGTTCGCGTCACCATGTAAGGACCGACCTTGCGTACGCCCCGTTGCCGCAGCAGATCCGCGGCTTGCACCACATTTTTCGGAGATGCGCCCCCGGAACCCACGATCAGCCCGATACGGGGATCGGATATCTCATCCGGCGCGAAGCCGGCATCTGCGACAGCTTCCTCCATCGCGATGAAGTTGAATGCGGAGGCGTCACCCATGAATCTAAGCACCCTGCGGTCGATGTGCTCCTGCAGGGACACGTCGATGGTGCCTTCGACGTGGCTGCGCAGACCCATATCCGCGTATTCCTGATTGAACTGTACGCCCGATCTTGCATTGCGCAGGCTGTCCGTCACTTCCGCTTTATTGTTACCGATGCTGGAAACGATACCCAAACCGGTGACAACTACTCGCCGCATTTTTCCTCCTTAGAACGATTCCGTCGATCTGAACAGGCCGACCCTCAGATCTTTGGCCATGTAAATAATTTCACCGTCGGCCTCGACGATACCGTCGGCAATGCCCATATGCAGTTTACGCATTATGACGCGCTTCAGATCGAGGCGATATCGGACGAGTTTCGTACGCGGTGTAATTTGACCGGTAAATTTAACTTCGCCTGAACCCAGGGCGCGGCCACGACCCGGGCCGCCGCACCAGCCGAGGAAAAAGCCCCCCAGCTGCCACAAGGCATCCAGACCCAGACAACCCGGCATCACGGGGTCGCCCTCGAAATGGCATCCGAAAAACCAGAGATCCGGCTTGATGCCCAGTTCCGCCTCGATCGATCCCTTGCCATGCTCCCCGCCGCTGCCGCTGACGTGGGATATTCTGTCAAACATCAGCATCGGTGGCAGCGGCAACTGCGCATTGCCCGGCCCAAACAACTCTCCCCGGCCGCACGACAGCAGTTCTTCGTAGTCGTAGCTTTGTTTGGGCGTAAATGACACTTTATTGGATGAATCGATTGAAGGCCGTAGCGTACCTTGGTGAGTCCAAAAATCAAGCATTGCTGTCGTCCGCGGGTCCGAGGGCGGGAGCCAAACAAGTTAATGGGGGCGCAAGGCAACGGTTTAAAGCGGCTTGATAGACGGCGGCGTGCCGCAAATCAATGATATCTCTGCCATCTGCTGTCAGAAAACCGCTGCAGCATCCAGTCGCCGCCATTATTGATTCCAACGTCAAGAATGATCTAAACTGCCGTTTCGCTCTCTGGTATACCAAGATTAAATCCCGAATATACCGGGGAGCAATTAACCCAACCGTCAGCGAGCGCTTTTCTATCGTTGATAAAAATTGTAATTATCTTAGTTATCATGAAGAGAGGAGTTCGGCATGACCGATAAACCAGCAACCCGCAGAAAATTCCTGAAAACGGGTGCGGCGACCGCCGCAACCGGAATTACCGCCGCCACCATGCCCAGTATCGTGGTTGCCGCGGATCCCATCGTTCTCAAAGTCCAGGCGGCGTGGGGCGGCGGGATCTTCCTTGAGTTTGCCCAGGACTACGTCGATCGCGTCAATAAGATGTCCGGCGGAAGCTTGAAGATCGATCTGCTGGGCGTCGGCGCGGTGGTGAAGACCGCTGAGATGCAGACCGCGGTGCACAAGGGTGTGTTGGATGGCGCTCATCTGGTGACCGCGTACTGGTACTCGAAGAGCCCGGTGGCATCGCTGTTCGGCACCGGCCCGTGTTTCGGCTGGTCCGCCAACGAACTGATGGGCTGGATCCAGTACGGCGGCGGCAGGGAACTCTACAACGAACTCATGCACGACCGGCTGAAGCTGGACCTGGTCGGCTTTTTCTCCGGCCCCATGCCCGCGCAGCCGCTGGGTTGGTTCAAGGAAGAGATCAAAGGTTCCGACCAGATGAAAGGCTTGAAATACCGCACCGTCGGTCTGGCGGCCGACGTGCTGCAGGAAATGGGTATGTCCGTGGTGCAGCTGCCAGGCGGTGAAATTCAGCCCGCCCTGAAGAGCGGCCTGATAGACGCCGCCGAGTTCAACAATCCCACATCGGACAAGGACTTCGGCATGCAGGATGTGTCAAAGTACTATCACCTGGCCAGTTACCACCAATCCCAGGAGTGCTTTGAAATCATCTATAACAAAACGCTGTTCGACAAGCTGCCTGCGGAGCATCAGGCCATCCTGGAATACGCCTCCGAGGCGGCCTCCTCCGACATGGCGTGGAAGGCCATGGAGCGCTACTCGCAGGACCTCGTCACGCTGAAGAAAGACCACGGCGTCAACGTGTTCCGAACGCCTGACAGCGTCATGCAGGAGCAGTTGAAGGCATGGGATGTCGTGATCGAACGCATCAGCAATGATGACGAGTTCTTTGCCAAGGTAGTCGCCTCGCAAAAGGACTGGGCCCAGCGTCACGGGGCCTATGCGCTGAACAACGCCCCCGACTACCGCGGCGCTTACGAGCATTATTTCGGCAAGCTCTGACATGCCGGCCTGCAACGGCTGAACATGACGGTACGACCAAGATCCAGGGCGGCGCCGGGTGCGCCGCCCTGTTTTTATCCGCTCCGGTCCCCGAGGGCTCTTGATGACCCGAATCCTGCATTTTATTGACAGCCTCAGCGCCTGGATGGGCAAGGCCTTTGCCTGGTGCATCGTCATCCTAACCTTTTCCACCTGCTACGAGGTCTTTGTCCGTTACGTGCTCAACGCGCCCACCGTCTGGGCGTTCGATATGAGCGTGCAGATGTATGGCGCTCTGTTCATGATGGCGGGTGCCTACGCGTTGTCCCAGGACGCGCACGTGCGCGGCGACGTCCTGTACCGGCTGTTCCCCAAGAAGACCCAGGCAATCGTGGACTTGACTCTGTACATCGTGTTTCTCGCCCCGGGCGCGCTGGCGTTGATCTACTACGGCTACGGATTCGCAGCGGACTCCTGGTTCTACAAGGAGGTGAGCTGGAGCAGCCCGTCCCGTATCCAGATCTATTTCTTCAAGTCGCTGATCCCGGTCTCGGGTACGCTGATTCTGCTGCAAGGCATCGCGGAGGCGACGCGCTGCGTGATCTGCATTAAAACCGGCGAATGGCCGCCGCGCCTGCACGACGTGCAGGAAACCGAAACCATGCTCATGCACGAGCAGGAAGACCTGTCGAACTCGGAGCAGTATCGTGACTGACCCGCAAATCGCCATCGTGATGCTCGGCCTGTTTATTTTTATGGTCATGCTGGGTTTCCCTATCGCGTTCACACTAATCGCGATGGGGCTCGGATTCGGCTACTACGCCTATTACGACCCGCTGCGGATGCAGACGGTGTTCGACAACAGGATTTTCGACCTGTTCGTGCAGAACACATTCTCGGTCATGTCCAACGACGTGCTGGTGGCGGTGCCGCTGTTTCTATTCATGGGGTACGTGGTGGAGCGGGCCAACATCGTCAACCGCTTGTTCTTCAGTATACAACTGGCGGCCCGCAATCTACCGGGCTCCATGGCCGTGGCCGCCCTGGTCACCTGCTCCGTGTTTGCCACGGCAACCGGCATTATCGGCGCGGTGGTGACCCTGATGGGCATGCTGGCATTGCCTGCCATGCTCAAAGCAGGCTACGAACACAAGTTCGCCACCGGCGTGATCTGCGCCGGAGGCTGCCTGGGCATCCTGATACCCCCGTCCATCATGCTTATCGTCTACTCGGCGATCGCTGAAATATCGCCGCTTCGGCTGTATGCCGCCGCAATGTTCCCCGGCCTGCTGCTGGCGGGTTTGTATATGGTGTACGTGATCGGGCGCGCCTCATTTAACCCCAGCCTCGCACCCAAACCCCGGGAGGAAGACGTGCCGGCGTTGAGCCGGATACTCTGGGAACTGCTGACCTCGTTTATCCCGCTGGCGGTGTTGATTCTGAGCGTGCTCGGCGCAATCCTGATGGGGCTCGCGACGCCCGCTGAAGCGGCCGGCGTCGGCGCATTCGGCGGTCTGCTGCTGGCTACGCTGTACCGGTCCCTGACCTGGGTACGCTTGAAGGAGGCGGTGTTTCTCACCGCCAAGACCTCGGCCATGGTGTGCTGGCTGTTCGTCGGGTCGTGGACGTTCGCGTCGGTGTTCTCCTACCTCGGCGGCCACGATCTGGTCAAGGATTGGGTGTTGGCGATGGATATCGGCACCGTGGGATTCCTGATCCTGGCTCAGGCCATCATCTTTTTCCTCGGTTGGCCGTTGGAATGGACCGAAATCATCATCATCTTCGTGCCGATTTTCCTACCCATGCTGGAGACCTTCAACGTGAATCCCCTGTTCTTCGGGATACTGGTTGCGTTGAACCTGCAGACTTCATTTCTGACTCCGCCGATGGCCATGGCCGCGTACTATCTGAAGGGGGTGGCACCGCCCTACATTCAGTTGATGGAAATATTCCGCGGCATCATGCCCTATTTGCTAATCGTCATATTTGCCATGGTCATGTTGTACAACTTTCCGCAGATCGCGCTGTGGTTGCCGGATTATCTGTTCGGTAAAGTGCCTTCCTGACCGGGGTATTTTGCATTGGCCATCGATAGCGTCCACCTCGGCGCGCGGCAGGCCGCGGAGGCAATACGTTCGGGCAAGATTTCCGCACGGGAACTGATCCAGGCTTGTCTCGACAGAATCGACCAGTTCGACGACGAGATCGGCGCCTGGGTGCATGTAGACGCCGAACTCGCGCTTGAACAAGCCCGGCTAGCCGACGAATCGCGACGGCGAGGTCATGCTACCGGGCCCCTGCACGGGGTTCCCGTGGGCATCAAGGACATTATCGATACCTTCGATCTGCCCACCGAGTGCGGGACCGCTCTATGCGCCGGCAGGACGCCGTCAAAAGACGCCGCGCTGGTGGCGACTCTGCGCGAGGCGGGCGCCATCATACTGGGCAAGACGGTAACTACTGAATTGGCGGTATACACCCCCGGCAAAACCCGCAATCCGCACGACGTTGGACGCACGCCCGGCGGCTCATCGAGCGGATCCGCAGCCGCCGTGGCGGCATTCATGACCCCCCTGAGCGTCGGCACCCAGACCAACGGTTCGGTAATCCGCCCCGCGTCGTTTTGCGGCGTATACGGGTTCAAGCCGAGCTTCGGCAGAATCTCCCGCCGCGGCGTTCTGGCCCAGTCGCGTCCGCTGGATACCGTGGGTGTGTTCGCACGCAATCTGGACGACCTGGCCCTAATCTCAGATATTTTGATGGTTTACGATCAGGACGACCCGGACATGCGCCCCCGGGCCCGGCCGGCGATTTCACGCACGCTGGCCGAACCGCCTCCCGTGGAGCCGCGGCTGGCTTTCGTGCGCACACCGGCGTGGGATCGGGCCGAGCAGGCCACCAAGGACGCCTTCAGGGAGCTGATCGACCATGCCGGTGGTCGAGTCGAGGTGGTGGATCTGCCGACGGCATTCAACACAGCACTTAACGACCACAAGGCCATCATGGAGGCCGGCCTGGCAGGAAGTTTTGCTAGCCTGTACCGCAGAGGCGCCGAAAAAATAAGCAAGAAGCTGCGGGACATGATCGAGCAGGGCCAGCGCGTGTTGGCGACGGAATACAATGAAGCCGTCGACCGTATTCAGGAATACATCACGGTTTTGGATGAGTATTTCGTCGACTACGATGCGTTACTCACGCCGTCTACGCCTGGCGAAGCTCCAGACATATCGTCCACCGGAGACCCTGCATTTTGCACGATCTGGACGCTGTGCGGCACGCCGGCGCTCAATCTGCCCGTTCTCCAGGGTCCCGCCGAAATGCCCCTGGGCGCACAGCTGGTCGGCGCCACGGGTGATGACGCCAGGCTTTTCAGGACAGCCCGCTGGTTGGTGGAGCGCCTCGCCGGCAATTCTCACCGGGCGGCTTTACATTCTTGCTAAGGACTTACCATGCCAGATTATTTGCTTTCGACTCAAAAACAGCGTGTTTTGGAAACGCCCACCCCTTTCATCGAAAGATTCGCGTCAGCAATGAGGTAAACGAACAATGGACAATATGATTACCGGTGTTCTATCGGCCACGCTGTTCATCGCTTTCGCAGCGGGACTAGCGGAATCCATTAACGCCATACCGTTTATGATCATCGTTGCGATTGTGTCGGTCATGCTGCTCGTCGACCTGGTGCAGTCCATAAAACAAGGATTTTCCGGCAAAGACCAGCAACGCGACGATTGAACTCCTGAATTGAACTGGTACAAATTCCTCTTCGACCCGCCGTTCAGGTTAGTCGGTTTTTTCTACCGGGCCTATCACGCGAATCGCGACCGTTTTTCCTGGTTCGCATCGAGGCAGTGGGTCTCGTCGGGACTCAGGAAAGTCACCGTGCTGACGCTGTTTCTATGGATTGTAATCTGGCTGCTCGCGTCCGATGAGAGTCGTGATCGATTGACCAGCGCAGTCATGGAAAACATCGGCACGCTAGGAAGCGCGTTTACCGATTAACCCGGCCGGTGCGGCCGGATCCAGCGCGAAGGTCTAATTTACACGCGGGTCGAGATCACCGGAAGAATAGCGCGACGTCATATTTTCCAGGCTGATCGGTTTAATTTTCGAGGCGTTACCCGCGGTATCGAAAGCCTCGTATCGACTCCTGCAAATATCACGCATCGCCGCCTGCGCGGCGCCCAGATATTTCCTCGGATCGAACTCGGCGGGGTGATCGTTGAAATATTTCCTGATCGAGCCCGTCGAGGCCATCCGAAGGTCCGTATCGATGTTGACTTTTCTCACGCCGTGTCTGATTCCTTCACGGATCTCCTCGACCGGCACGCCATAGGTTTCACCCATCGCACCGCCGTGGGTGTTGATGATTTCGAGCCAGTCCTGCGGTACGGAACTCGAGCCGTGCATCACCAGATGGGTGTCGGGTATGCGGGCGTGGATTTCCTTGATGCGATCGATGGCCAGTATATCGCCGGTGGGCGGTCTGGTGAATTTGTATGCGCCGTGGCTGGTGCCTATGGCAATGGCGAGAGCGTCAACGTGGGTATCCTTGACGAACTGCGCCGCCTCCTCGGGGTCGGTCAGCAGTTGATCGTGCGTGAGCTTGCCTTCGGCGCCTGAACCATCTTCCTCGCCGGCCTCGCCGGTTTCGAGAGATCCGAGGCAGCCGAGTTCACCCTCCACCGATACGCCGCAGGCATGCGCCATGTCGACCACGTGCCGTGTAACACTCGAGTTGTACCCATAGTCCATCGGTGTCTTCATATCTTCACCCAGGGAACCGTCCATCATGACCGACGAGAATCCAAGCTGGATCGACCTCTGGCACACTGCCGGTGATCCGCCGTGATCCTGGTGCATGACCACCGGGATATGGGGCCATTCCTCTATCGCCGACAGGATGAGATGCCTCAGAAAAGGTGCACCGGCGTATTTGCGAGCCCCAGCCGATGCCTGCACGATTACCGGGCTATCGGTCTCGTCCGCGGCCTCCATGATGGCACGCATTTGCTCCAGATTGTTGACGTTGAATGCCGGGCATCCGTAGTCGTTTTCAGCTGCGTGGTCGAGCAGTTGTCTCAGTGAAATCAAGGCCATAGTAGTCTCCCAAACAAATAGTAACGCCGCGACGGGGTCGTTGCCCAGTGTGCGCTCATACTACCAGTATCTTCATCGAATTAGTGCCTCCTACGACGCCGGTGAGTTCGCCCTGGGTAACGATTACCGAATCGCCTTCGTTGACCACACCCAGGCGCAGAAGCTCTCGCAACACGTCACTCTGGGCCTGGTCGCCGCGCTGGCCATCCTTGATATCGAAATAGATCGGATAAACGCCGCGATACAAGGTCACCCGGCGCAGCGTGGCAATCTGCCTGGACATGGCGAATATGGGCAATCCGCTGCTGATGCGGGACATCCATTTTGCCGTTTTTCCCGATTCGGTCATGGTGACGATGGCGCGCACGTCGAAATGGTTTGCCGCATACATCGCCGCCATGGCCACCGCTTCTTCTATGCTCTCGAACTTAGCGTCGAGCCGAAGGCTGGAGATCATTGTCACACGCTGGCGTTCGGCGCCGACGCAGATGCTGGCCATCCTTTCCACCACCGTGACGGGGTACTTTCCAATCGCGGTTTCCGCCGACAGCATGACGGCATCCGTCCCGTCCATGACCGCGTTGGCTACATCGAGCACCTCCGCCCGCGTGGGCTGGGGATTCTCGATCATGGACTGCATCATGTGCGTCGCCGTGATGACGATACAGTTGCCGTTGCGCGCGCGCCGGATGATTTTTTTTTGAACACCGGGTAGTTCGGCATTGCCGATTTCCACGCCGAGATCACCGCGGGCGACCATGACCGCATCCGACGCATCCAGGATTTCGTCGATATGATCCATCGCATCGGCGCGCTCGATCTTTGCCACGAGGTGTGCCTGCCCCCCCGCCGCTTCCAGCAGCCACCTGGCCTGCCTGACATCCTGGGCGGTGCGTACGAAGGACACGGCCAGATAGTCGGCTTCGAGACGGGCCGCGAGCTTTATGTCCTCCAGATCCTTTCTGGTCAACGCCCCGGCAGTGAGCCCGCCGCCCTGCATGTTCAATCCCTTGCTATCGGACAACACTCCGCCGTTGTGCACGCGGCAGTGGATTTCGTTCTTTTCCAGTTTTTCGACCGCCATGGAGACGTTGCCGTCGTCGAGAAGCAGCACGTCGCCGGGTTCGACGTCGTTCATCAGGTCCTTGTAAGTCACTCCCACGCGATTTTTGTCGCCGTCTTTCTCGCCCAGGCTGATGTCCAGAATAAAGGGCTGATCTTTATCGAGCTCGACAAATCCGTGCTTGAATCCCTCTATGCGGATCTTGGGCCCCTGCAAATCCACCATGATTGCAACGTGGCGGTCCTGTCGCTTCGCGCGTTCTCGGATGACGTTGACGCGCTGCTGGTGGGTTTCGAAATCCCCGTGAGAAAAGTTGACGCGAGCGACGTCCATGCCGCTCCGGATGAGTTCATCCGTGGTGTCGATATCGTCGGTTGCCGGCCCCACCGTTGCGACAATCTTGGTACGGCGGAGCACTACCGTTCCCCGGCCTGCCCGCAGCCGGTCGCCGCACTCGACGAGCCGATCAGCACGGTCACGCGCGCGGGTTCAAGAAGGGGTTAGCCAACGTTTCTTTGCTCCAGCATATCTACGGCCGGCAGCGTCTTACCTTCCAGAAACTCGAGGAAAGCGCCTCCACCGGTCGAGATATACGATATGCCGTTCCTCACGCCGTACTTGTCTACCGCGGCCAGGGTATCGCCCCCGCCGGCAATAGAGAACGCGCCGCTTTCCGAAATTGCATGGGAAATCGTTTTTGTACCCTGACCAAATTCGTCGAACTCGAACACACCCACGGGACCGTTCCACACGATAGTACCCGCACTCCTCATCAATTCGGCGATTCGCCGGGCACTGGCCGGTCCGATATCCAGGATCATTTCGTCATCTCCCACCCGGTCCACCGGTTTCAGAGTGCCTCGAGCGGATTCCGAAAACTCAGTAGCGACCACAACGTCGGACGGGATGGGTATTTCACCGCCCCTTTGCCGTACCGTGTCCATCAGTTCCTTTGCCTGGCCAACGAGGTTTTCCTCGTGCAGGGATTTACCCACGCTATGGCCGGCGGCGGCTATGAATGTATTTGCAATCCCGCCGCCGGGTATCAGCTGATCTACCACGCCGGAGAGCGAATTCAGGACGCTGAGTTTGGTGGAGACCTTGGAGCCGCCGACGAGCGCCACCATGGGCCGCGCGGGGTCTTTGAGCGCACGGGTCAGCGCAACCAGTTCATCCACGAGCAGCGGCCCTGCACACGCCACCGGCGCAAATTTGGCAACGCCGTGCGTGCTGGCCTGGGCGCGATGCGCGGTGCCGAAGGCGTCCATGACGAACACGTCGCAAAGGCCGGCATAGCGTCGCGCCAGTTCCTTGTCGTTGGCCTTTTCCCCGGCGTTGAACCGGACGTTTTCCAGCAATACGACCTGGCCGTCACGGATATCGCCAACGTGCGCGTAGTCCCTGAGCATACCGACCTCGCTGTTCAGCAGGGCGGACATGTGTTCGGCAACCGGCTTGAGCGAGAACTTCTCGTCGAACTCACCTTCCGCGGGCCTGCCGAGGTGCGACATCAGGATTACTTTGGCACCGGCATTCCTGGCGAACTCAACCGTTGGCAGCGACGCACGGATTCTTGCATCGCTGGTCACCTTGCCATCCTTTACCGGCACATTGAGATCCTGCCGGATCAGTACGCACTTCCCGGCCAGATCGAGATCGATCATTTTTTTCATGGTTACGCCTTCAGAGTCGATTGCGCGAACGATTGCTTATGCGTTCATCAGAACCTTGCAGGTATCCAGCATCCGGTTCGAAAACCCCCACTCGTTGTCGTACCAACAACAGGCCTTGACGGTGCGATTGTTGACTACCCGAGTCATGGACTCATCGAAGATCGATGATGCCGGGTTGTGGTTGAAGTCGATGGAAACCAGAGGCTTGTCGTTGTATTCCAGCACGCCCTTGAGATCACCCTCGGACGCGCTCTTCATCAACGCATTCACTTCGTCTACGGAAGTGTCCCGCGCCGCCTGAAAAGACAGATCCACCAGGGATACGTTGATGGTCGGAACGCGCACGGCAAAGCCGTCGAGCAGGCCGTTCAGCTCGGGCAGGACCAGGCCAACCGCCGCCGCGGCACCGGTCTTGGTCGGGATCATCGATTGTGTGGCGGAGCGGGCGCGACGCAGGTCGGTATGATAGACATCGGTTAAAACCTGGTCGTTGGTATACGCATGGATGGTATTCATGACGCCACCCAGGATCCCGATTCCATCGTTCAACACCTTGACGAGGGGGGCGAGACAGTTGGTCGTGCACGAGGCATTGGAAATTACCGTATCCGTAGACTTGAGCGTATCGTGATTAACGCCGTAGACTATGGTCGCGTCCACGTCCTTGCCCCCGGGCGCGGATAAAATGACCTTCTTCGCCCCGGCCTGGACGTGCACCCCCGCCTTTTCCTTGCTGTTGAACATCCCCGTGCACTCCATGACGACATCGACACCCAGATCGCTCCAGGGCAGTTTAGAAGGATCACGTTCGGCAAGCACTTTTACAGATTCATTACCGACCCTGAAGCCGTCGCCTTCCACAACGACGTCAAAACCGAATTTTCCGTGAGCCGTATCGTACTGAAGTAGGTGTGCGTTGGTCTTGGCGTCGCCCAGATCGTTGATCGCAACCACGTCGAAGTCATCGGACTGCCCGGATTCGAACATGGCGCGAAACACGTTGCGACCAATCCGACCAAAACCATTTATTGCGACCTTGATTGTCATAACTAATATCTCCTATTGCTTGTGAAGTTCTTGAAACCAGTTTAACTAGCGTAGTGAATTCCCTGATCCATTATCGAGGCAAGGGCGGAGCTTGTGCCATACCTGGCGAAGTAAATCAGCGCGTCCCTACCACTTTGGGAGGTGCGCTCCGCGCCGATTTCAACCAGGCCAGGTCGTTCAACCGTCGACAACCATGGATTTCCTGGAAATTTCCCGTCCCACTTCGAGATAGCGGGGTGTTAATTTAGTTTTTCAGTCCAGCATATCACGAAGTCGTTCCGTTACTTTTTCCACGGTAAGGCCGAAGTATTCAAAAGCGTCCGCGGACGGAGCCGATGCACCGAAAGAATCGATCCCGATCGTGCTTCCGGACAAACCAACGTACTTGCGCCAGTAATCGGTTACACCGGCCTCCACTGCCATACGTCGCGTAACGAATGACGGCAGGACCTTCTCCCGGTATTCTTCGTCCTGGCTATCGAAAACGTTGGTGCTAGGCATCGATACCACCCGCACTCGTCCCGGAAAGTGGGCGGCCGCGCCGGCCGCAATTGCAACCTCGGACCCAGTCGCGATGACAATGATATCGGGCTCGCCGTCGGTGTCCACCAGAATATAACCGCCCCGGGAGATGTTATCTATCTGATCCGTCGTTCTGTTCTGATGGGGCAGGCCCTGCCGTGTCAGCAGCAGACATGTAGGTCCGTCCCGGCGCTCGATCGCCAGCTTCCACGCAATAGCAGTCTCGACGCCGTCACAGGGCCGCCACACGGACATTCCAGGAATCAGTCTCAGGCTTGCGGCGTGCTCGACGGGTTGGTGGGTCGGACCGTCCTCACCGAGCCCAATCGAATCATGGGTATAGACAAAAATGCTCTGTACTTTCATCAGAGACGCCATGCGGACCGCATTTCGCGCGTAATCCGAGAAAACAAGAAATGTCCCGCCGTAGGGTATGAATCCGCCGTGTAATGCGAGCCCGTTCATTATGGCGGACATGGCGAATTCCCGCACGCCATAGAAGATATAGTTCGCGTCGCGGCTTTCCGTAGTCATTGCCGCCGACCCGGACCAGGTGGTGTTGTTGGAGCCGGTAAGGTCGGCGGATCCGCCGATTAATTCCGGCAACACCGGAGCGTACGCGTTCAGACAGTCCTGCGAAAACACCCGGGTCGCCTTCTTATCCCCCGCCCCGGCCGTTTCGCGGATATACCGGGCAGTCGACTCTGCCCAATTCACCGGCAGCCGGCCCTCGACACGTCTGCTTAGTTCAGCGGCAAGATCCGGGTGGGCAGCCGCGTACATCTCGAAGCGGCTGCACCAGTCTGCTTCGAGTTCGCCACCCCGCGTGCGCGCATCCCAGGCGGAGTAAATCCGGGCAGGGATGACAAATGGCTCATGCGGCCAGCCGATGCTCTCCCTGACCAGGCCCACCTCATCGTCGCCAAGCGCCGCACCGTGGCAGCCCGCCGTCCCCTGCTTGTTCGGCGAACCCCATCCAATGATGGTCCGGCAGCAGATCAAACTGGGATGATCCGCACGCGAACGCGCCTCCACGATGGCGGCACGTACGCTTTCGGCATCGTGGCCATCTACATCCCGGATCACATGCCAACCGTAGGCATCGAACCTTGCAGCGGTGTCATCGGTAAACCATCCCTTGACTTCACCGTCGATGGATATACCGTTGTCGTCCCAGAAAGCGATCAGCTTTCCCAGCCCCAGCGTACCCGCCAGCGAGCACGACTCATGGGAGATGCCCTCCATCAAGCAGCCGTCGCCCAGAAACACGTAGGTGGTGTGGTCGATGATCCTGTGCTCATCCCTGTTGTACTTGGCGGCGAGCGTTTTTTCCGCTATCGCCATCCCCACCGCATTGGTGATTCCCTGTCCGAGGGGCCCGGTTGTGGTCTCCACCCCCGGCGCTTCATGGTATTCCGGATGTCCGGGGGTTCGGGAATGTAGCTGCCGGAAGCTCCGTAGATCCTCGATGCTCAGATCGTATCCGGACAAGTGCAGCAGGGAGTAGAGCAGCATGGACCCGTGGCCGTTCGATATGACAAACCTGTCCCTGTCGGCCCAGTCGGGATTTGCGGGATTGTGCCTGAGAAAATCGCGCCACAATACTTCCGCGATGTCAGCCATTCCCATGGGCATACCCGGGTGACCCGAGTTGGCTCGCTGGACCGCGTCCATGCTCAATGCACGTATGGCATTGGCCAGCTCACGCCGTGTCGCGGAGCGTTTTTGAATGTCATCGTTCATGGAAAAAATGTCGCTCGCATTTTATCCGGTTTCAGCCGGAGGAGGGGGCGCCCTTCGCGTTGAGCAATAGATTGTACAGATCAGCCCTGTCGTGGATCCATGACAACCAGTCATCCAGCAAAGCCGGATTGCTGGCGGCAACGACGGAAATCTTTCGGCTTTTGAACTGGTCCTTGCCGGGAATCGGCGAGCCGTCCAGCGTTACCGCGCTGCCGCCCGCTTCACGAAGAATCAGATTTCCCGCCGCATAGTCCCATAGTTTCTGTCCGCCGTGTAGATACAGCTGAAAACGGTTTGCCGCCAGCCAGCACCACTCCAGTACGCAGGCACCCAGGTTCCGCTGCGACTTGTAGGGGGGTCTGGCGACCAGATGCTCGGAAAGGGTCCGCGCCAGACGCTTGAAATCCACGCAGGCGATGCAATGCAGGCTGCGCGTCGCCTGCGCTGTCTTGAGGGGCCTGCCATTCAGAAACGCCCCGCCGCCCGCGTTGGCCAAGAAGCACTCGTCCCTTATCGGGTCGAATATAATGCCAAGAGTGGCAACACCCTGTTCCATGAAAGCAAGCGATATTCCGTAGAAAGGCAGACCGGAGGTGAAATTTGTCGTTCCGTCAAGCGGGTCCAGACACCAGAAGCGCTCCGCCGTGGTGATGACTTCAGTTTGCTCGGTATCCGACATTTCCTCTGCCAGGAAAGAAATTTCGGGCCAGCGCGCGTGCAGCAATTCGTACAATCTGGTCTGGATGTCGAGGTCGTGGTCCGTAACGAAGCTTCCGTCACGCTTGATCTGAATATCCGATTGCAAACCTCCGCCCAGCACGGCACGCCCGACGCCGCAAACGATATCCGCGACTTCCGCGCCTGAAGGGTGAGAAAATGACATTGAAAACCGGTATTTGTGACAAGATTACTGTGGCGCGGGATTGTAACAAACTCCCGCCGGCAACTGGATGATGTTAATTTATACCTACATAGAGGACGTCACAACCCATGACCAGCAATCAGGAACTCATCGATAGAGGACTTCGCACGGTATGGCACCCGTGCACGCAAATGAAGGACCACGAGCGGGTGCCGCCCATCCCAGTGCGTCGCGGCGACGGAGTATGGTTGGAGGATTTCGACGGCAATCGTTACATCGATGCGATCAGCTCGTGGTGGGTCAACCTGTTCGGTCACGCCAACCCGTATATCAACACAGCCCTTCGAAATCAGGCCAAACAGCTCGAGCATGTCATCCTTGCCGGCTGTACCCACGAGCCGGTGGTGCGACTGTCGGAGCAGCTGGCCGCAATCACGCCGGGGAATCTGAAACGATGCTTCTATGCGGAGAACGGTTCCGCGGCCATAGAAATCGCCCTCAAGATGAGCTTCCAGTACTGGAAAAACAACGGGCAAACCGGCAAAACCCGATTCGTTAATCTGGAGAACAGCTATCACGGCGAAACCATCGGCGCCCTGTCGGTCGGCGATGTTTCTATATTCAAGGACACGTTCGAACCGCTTCTGCTCAAGCCTTACACGGTGCCGTCGCCCGATGCCTACTGTCGCGAACCCGGGGAGAGCGCCGAGGAATATGCCCTGCGACGGGCCGGCGATCTGGCACGGACGCTGGAGGAGCACGCCCACCAAATTTGCGCGGTGATCATCGAGCCGCTGGTGCAGTGCGCGGGCGGCATGCGCATGCACCATCCGGCCTATCTGATGAAACTGCGGGAGCTGTGCGATATCCACGACGTCCACCTGATTGCCGACGAGTGTGCTGTCGGGTTCGGGCGCACGGGCACTATGTTCGCCTGCGAGCAAGCAGACATCACGCCGGATTTCATGTGTCTTGCAAAAGGCCTGACGGCCGGGTACCTGCCGTTGTCCGCGGTCGTCACTTCGGATCGGATCTACCAGGCCTTCTACGACGAATACGACAGCCTGAAGGGCTTTCTACACTCGCACAGCTACACGGGCAATCCCCTGTGCTGCGCCGTCGCACTGGCCACGCTGGAACTCTTCGAGGAACACGACGCCATCGAGCAGAACAAGGCGTTGAGCTCCTTCATGGCGCAAGCCACTGAGAGATTTGAAGACCACCCGCATGTCTCCGATGTTCGCCAGACCGGCATGATCGTTGCCATCGAAATGGTCCAGGACAAGGCGAGTAAAACCCCGTATCCCTGGCAGGAGCGCCGGGGCATGAGGGTCTACGAATACGCGATCCAGAACCAGGCCCTGCTCCGTCCCCTCGGAAACGTGGTCTACTTCATGCCGCCATACGTCATAACTCCGGAGGAAATACAGCTCCTTTGCGATGTTGCGTGGGAAGGGATTTCACGAGCAACGAACTAGTGGGACGGGGGGAGTGGCTGCGTACCCTGACTGGGGAATCCGGAAGAAGCGAGGCATTTTTCGACGTGGGCAATCAGCTCCTCTTCCTGATATGGCTTGGTCAGGTAGTCGTTAGCGCCCAGCGACATGGCTTTTTCCTGGTGTTTGATTCCCGCGCGGGATGTAATGATCACGATTGGAATGTTGCTGGTCAGCGGGTCGTTTCTGACCTGTGCCGTGAGTTCGTAGCCGTCCATGCGTGGCATTTCTATATCCACCAGCATCAGATCCGGCTGTCTCTTGCCTATTTCCTCCAGGGCATCTACGCCGTCTTTTGCCATCACCACCTCCATGCCATGGCGCGACAAATTTCGTGCGGTGACTTTCCGAACCGTGAGCGAATCGTCGACGACCATGACCAGCGGTGG
Organism: Gammaproteobacteria bacterium; assembly: GCA_024639325.1. Classification (GTDB taxonomy): domain Bacteria; phylum Pseudomonadota; class Gammaproteobacteria; order Arenicellales; family JAANXG01; genus JAHEKE01. The sequence continues at coordinate 38,743 of JAHEIO010000016.1, read as the reverse complement.
CTGCTCAGAAACTTCCTGAACAGTCGATTCCATGCTGCTATGCCGTTCGTCCGCTATCCACAATCCCGCCAGATCGAGGATGATGATCACGCTGCCGTCACCCCGGATGGTGGCACCGGCTATCCATTCCACGGGGGAGATATGTCGTCCCAGAGATTTCACGACCACTTCCTGGGATCCCATGAGTTCGCTTACTTTCACCGCGACCTCCCGGGCACCCATCCGAACGATAAGGATGGCAGCCCTTTGTTTTTCCTCTCTACCGTGCGCGAGATCGAGATGCCTGGGCAGATCAAGCAGCGGATAGGCATGACCGTCTTTTTCAAATCGGGGCCGGCCGTGGGCTGAAGGCAGCATTTCCCCTGTATCCGCTTTTATCACGCTCTGGACGATATTGAGCGGTATAGCAAACTCCTGCCTGCCGCATCGCACAAAGACGGCCTGGGTAATTGACAACGACACGGGCAGACTGATCTCAAAAGCGGTTCCCCGGCCTGGTTGACTTTCGGCAATGATACTGCCACCGAGTCTTCGTACCGCGTCGTGTACGACATCCAAACCCACGCCACGGCCCGAAAGTTGGGTCACTTCGGTCGCAGTGGTGAAACCGGGGAGGACTATGAACTGAATGAGCTGCTGATCGGAAATCGGGTCGCCCGATTCTATCAGTCCCTGTTCGACCGCTTTTTTTCGGATATTCTCCGCATCAAGCCCCCTGCCGTCGTCGCCGAACCTGACAACGACTTCATTACCCCGCTGCTTGCAATCGATAAGAATGGTGCCCGCACGCCGTTTTTCCTGCCGCTCCCTGTCCTCCGGATTTTCAATGCCATGATCCACTGCATTCCTGATCATGTGGTCCAGCGCTTCAGAAATCCCGTCTAGGACTTTACGATCGATCTCGACCTCTCCCCCCTTCATGCGGAGCTCTATATCCTTTTCCAGTTCCCGCGCAACCTGCCGAGCCTGATGCCGCAATCTGGGTAGTATCGTCGAGAACGGCACCAGGCGCGTGCTCATCAAGCCATCCTGCAGTTCGAAACCCAGCTTCGCCTGCTGCTGCAATACGGATTCAGAGTCGTGAACGAAGCGGGTAATTCCCGTTTGTATGGTCGTCAGGTCGTCCAGGCTCTCGGACAATCCCCTGGAAAGCTGCTGCAGTTCGGTATATCGGTCCATTTGCAATGGATCGAATTCACTGCCGCGTGCGCCATCGTCTTCCGGATGCTTGAACGTATCGTTCAGGCGCGAACGTATTTGGCTGTCGGCCTGCAGATCCAGCCGGCGCAACTGTTCACTGAAACGCGCAACGTTGTCTCTGAGTTCACCCAGATTCGACCGAAGCGTACCAAGATGTTCCTGCATCTGAGCCCGGGTTATGCTCAACTCACCGGCGTAGTTGACAAGTTTGTCGAGCATAGCGGAATCGATGCGCAGCACTTCGTGCCCGGATCTGAACGACTCCGGTTCAACGACCGCGCCGGATTCGGTGACCATCGATTCCGTCGCCGGATCATGAAGATCCACTGTGCTCTCGGATACTACATCTTCAACGGTCTTCTCCGTGTCCTCAATGGCATGCGCTGCGTCGTCTCGTTCCCCCGGACCGCGGCCGATCAGTCCCGACAGTCTGGCGCTCAGATATGCCGTATCGGTAATCGATGCACCACGCCCGATCTGAATCACCATTTCAACAAGAGAATCATGGGTCTCCTCGAGCAGCGATCTGAGTTCTTCACCGCTGATCGCCTGTCCGTTTTCCTGCCGCTGCAGCATAGTCTCGGTCTGGTGGCTGAGATCACCCATCGCTTCAAAACCGGCGGCATAGGCACAGCCCTTCAATGTATGCAGATCCCTTTTGATATGCCCCAGCGACCCGTTCTGATCAGCATTGCCACGCCATTCATCAAGACTCTTGTTGATTCGGCTCAGTATGTCCGTCGACTCCTCGAGAAAAACGCTGCGGAGATCATCGACTTCATCACCGGCAGCGCTTGCCAGGGACCGTGCCGCAACACCCGCACCGTCCAGGCCGCGGATTTTCTCCTGCGACATCAGTTCACCGAGCAAACTAATCCCGGACATGGACCGTTTCTCCCGCCGGGTTGACGCTAAATCGCCGAATTCACGAACCTGCGCAAGCTCCTCATGTAAACCGTCGAATTCAGTGCGAACCGACGCGGGGAAGGTACGGTCCGTATTGAGACGGTCGAGCACCTGCGCCGACAGTATCGCCGCCTTATCCAGTATCCTGCATTCGACCTCAACGAGCGCCTCACCCTTCTGCCGGATACGATTGAGGTGTTCGTCCAGCGCGCGGAAAAGATTTGACATCTCGACCAGATGCAGGGAGCGGGAAGTTCCACCCAGGGTATGAACCGCCAGCAATAGCTCGGGAGACACTGCGGTGGTTGCGGCGCCAAGGAAGTTTCTTATGGTACCGAGATGATTGAGGGTTTCCTGGGTAAAGATCCTGATTACCGTATCATCTAGCGCCGGCGCCGGGGATTCGCCCGGCGCCTCATCGTCGGCCAACTCGACGATTTGGCGCCGTTCGGCGGCAGCATTTTGTTCCAGACCAGGGTCTTCCGAAGAAACAGGGGGCTCCACGGAATCAGTTCGAGCGGTCCGAATTCCATCCGCCCGTGCCGCCCATTGCTCCAGGTCAATGACGTCCGCGCCAAATTCTTCGTCTTCGGCCCCCCGCGACACCGCGGCCCCGGCGTCGTCTGCGAACGCCATCACTTCATCGCTGACTTCCATACCGCGATCCAGCGCGTCATTAAGTAGGCTCTCCGCGATCCACGACAGCTCCGCGACGGGCGTGGCGCCCGCGGTGCGGCCGCTCCCTTTGAGCGTATGAAACTGTCGCCTCAGATCGGCAAACAGTTGGTCGTCCGCATCGCCGCCTTGCCACTTCCGGATAAGCACTTCGATGATAGAGATGCATTCCTTCGCCTCTTCCCTGAATAGCTCACGAATATCGAAATCCATGTCGGATTCCACCGCAGCGCCACGGTCGGGTCCCACTTCAGCGGAAGGCTGGTCTCCGACCAACCCGGGCGCCATGCCGGCAAGCGTCGACCACGACCTTCTCAGGGTGCTCTCTATTTCAGGAGACAGAAACGCGGGGTCCTCGGTTACGATATCGAACAGGTTATTCATTTCCTGCGCAATGCGACGCAGCCTGGGCTGGTTTTTGACTGTCGCGGCAGCCGAAATCTCCCTGAGCCCGCCGCGAAGATGACTGAACGCCCGGTGGTCAGAAGTGTCATTCAGCCAGTCGTCAAGATACTGATGCAATGCGCCGATGGTTTTCCCGGCATCGAATTCGACCAACTCGTGCGCCGTGAGCACATCGTCCAGTTCCTGGATGGCCCGATCCACCATCTCGTGCACATGGGGACGGCCGTGCTCAAGACCATCGACGAACCTCTCTGCGGTACCTACCGCCACGGCGAGTGAATCGATCAGCCTGTCGGATGATTCGATGTCACCTCGTTCAAGCTTTTCGATGTAATCTTTGGTGGTGGAAAGCATGTCCGCGGCCTTGTACTGGCCAAGCATCTGCAACACGCCTTGAACGTGGGAGAGTTTCTCGCGCGCGCCTTCCAGGTTGCGGGGCTGGTCCGGTTCGCGGGCATAAGCCTCGAGCGCTTCCTCCGCCGCATTCAGACAGATATATATTTCACCTGCCACCCGCGGCAACAATCGTTTGACTTCTGAATCCGTCGGCCTGGCGACGCTCAATCGTTTTGGGTCTCCTTCGTGACCTTCGATCTTGCTCAGCATTCGCATCCGCTCGAATTTTTCATTCAGAGTATCGAGCCAGTCCTGGTCGAGCTTATCCCGCCGCTTCAGCGTCTCTTCCAGGAACAACAGCGCTTCCGCCACCTGGAAAGCGGCCGCCTGATGGCCGTCAGTGCCAAAATCCTCCGCCCCGGCCAGGTCCATCACGCTCACTGTTTCCCTGATCAATCCGACCAGGTCATTCAATCCGTATTGCTGCAATTGCTCGGCGCTCCGCAGGAGTTTGTCCTTGATTAGTTGACGCTTGTCTTCGGCGCGCGCACTCGAACCAAAATAATCGACTACCTCCTGCTTGATCGACCTGATCTCACCTTCGAGCTTTTCTTCCAGGTCCACGGGAATGCTGGCGAATCTTTGCTCATTTTCATCCACCTCTCCGCGCAGTATCTCGTTGAGGTTGAATGCGTGCCTGATCTCGGTTAGCAGCTTGCTGTTACACGATGAGCTTCCGATGTCGTACAACATCTCCCTGAGCAGCGTATTCTCCCTTTCCCTGACCAGAGCCGCTTCGCCCTGATCGATGAGTTTGCGCAAGAGCTGATCGAGTCGCGCCGGCACATGTTTGTGTGCAACGCCTTCATCTTCAGGGCTCAATGCCATCATCTCCGAGTACGCACTGGCTATCCACCACAGTTGGACGACACTGTTGAATCGCGCGATATCCTGCAACTCCCGGGTCAGCGCCGTGATGACATGAAGTGCCTCGATATCAGAGCTTTGCAGCCACTTGAGCAGCGATTTTTGAAATCCCCTCCTTATTTCCCGCACTTTTTCCTTGTAACCGGCTTCATCCATGTGTTCGTGCCCGGGCGGTCTGGCTGGATAGACATCGAGATTCGGATCGAAAATTGAAAACACGTCCAAGGGGTGTTGTCCCCGGGCCCGGCGCAGTTCGTTGATGTGCTGCAGATTGCTGACCAATGCATCCGTCTTCCCCTGCTGCAACCTTTGCAGATAGGTGGAAAGATAGCGAAGACTCGAATCCAGCAACGGAATGACGGTTTCGGCCGGCTCCGCGGCGCTTCGCCCGTCGTCATTGATCAGAGTACTTGCCAGCAGTTCGGCCTCGCTGGCCAGCATGGCTGCGCCATCCAACTCGACCATCTGCAAGGTCCCCACGACCTGGTGAAGATGGTTTACGAACAGTCTCAGCGGCGTTGTGTCGCCGGCTTGACTGCTGAATCCTTCGATGGCCTCGCGCGCGCAGTCGAGGGTATGGTCGATCTCGCGCTTGACCCAATTCAGCGTGCCGAACTCAATGATGCCGACGTTGCTCATCGTGTTGAGAAGTCCTAATGTCCCGATGCAATATGCAGGCTAACCGGGGATTCTGAAGCCGGCAACGGATTGCTCGAGGTCCCGTGCCAGGCGCGTAAGTTTCCCAATAGACTCCGCGGTGTGCTTCGCATTCTGTGCGGTGTTCCGCGTTACGTCACGTATAAATTTCATTTGTGCCGAGACGTCGGTCGCGGACTCTGACTGCGCGTGGGCTGTCTGCGCCATGCTTCCAATCAATCCGGACATGTGCTTAGAAACGTTTTCGATTTCGTTGAGCGCCTGACCCGCACCGTTGGCCACTCGGGTACCGTCGACAACGCCCTGGGTCGCGTGCTCCATGGAAATCACCGCCTCATTGGTGTCGGATTGAATGTTCCGAACCAGGCTGTTGATCTGCTTGGTCGCCTCGGCGGACCGCTCCGCCAGTCTCTGGACTTCATCGGCAACCACGGCGAATCCTTTGCCCGCTTCTCCGGCCATGGCAGCCTGGATTGCGGCGTTCAGCGACAGAATATTGGTTTGCTCCGCAATATCATCGATCAACCCAACGATATCGCTAATCTGCTGCGAGCTTTCCCCAAGCCGCTTGATTCGTTTGGAAGTCTCCTGTATCTGATCGCGCATTCCGTCCATACCGCGGATTGTTTCCCGCACCGCACGGGCCCCTCTTTTCGCCACCTCCACGGAGTTCTTCGCGACCTCAGCCGAGCGCAGGGCTCCTGTAGACATTTCTTCCATGGAAGTGGACATAGACTCAACGGTTTCGGCGGTCTTGGTGATTTGACTGGCCTGTTTGGCGCTCGCGATCAACAAGGCCTGCGCGGTGGCGGAAGTTGCCTGCGACTCCTTGGCTACCTGGCGTGACGCGTCGTTGATTCGAGTGACAAGACCACGCATTTCCTTGACCGCGAAATTCACCGAGTCGGCGATTGCACCGGTAATCTGATCGGTCACTTCCGCCTCGATGGTCAGATCGCCGTCAGCCAGGCTGCCCATTTCGTCCAGCAGCTTCAAGATCGCGTCCTGGGTGTCCCGGTTTTGTTTCGCGCTGAGTTCCGCCCTGATGCGGGCGTCGTTGATCAATGCCCGCCCGAGCAGGAACAGTAGCACGACGATTACCGCACCGATGAGCCAGGGCAGATACGCGGTGATCCCGGCGGGCTTCGCATTGGTGATCCCTCGCACGAGATCCTGCACCGCAGGCAGCAGTTCATCGGTGGATTCCTGCACCGTCAGCGCAGCGTTTTGCGCTTCGAAAAAGCCCGCCGCGTCTTTGAATACGCTGGAAATCGAAGCCAGCATGGTATTGAAGGTCTTGTCAGCATCCTCCAACCTTGCCTGCGTTATGGGACCGCCCGTTCTGCGCAGCTGGGAGATGGCGGTCTGAAACTCCGCTAGATCCCTCCCAATCTGGCCGGCGGCGGCGGCCGCATCGACCTCGCCTTTTGCATAGATGTTTACATCTTTGACGATCCTCTGGCTGAGCCCGCGCTGACGCGCGGCTTCGTTGACAAGCGACGCATCTCCTGACTCGACGATGACCGCGTCAACCACTTCATCCGAACGCGCCAGGAGAAGCGGTGCAAGTTCATTGACCAGCTTGACCTGGTCACGCGTGTTGGACAGCGAGTCACGAAATCCTAGGATGGTATCGACGTTGGTTTCGACCTCTCTCCAATGAGACCTGACGGGGTCCAGCCATGATATTTGGGCCTCCGGCAATGGTGCCGCGCTTCTCTCCGCGTCGCCCCTGTCGAGAGAGTCAATAATCGATGCAGCCGATTGTTTCGCGTCACGCAGCGAAGTAAACGCGTTATCGTCGCCCTGGGTAGCCTTGTTCGAATCTATGGATACCTGCTGAGACAACGCCAGCAGCTTCGACGAGCGCTCGATGAATTCAGCCTTACTGGCGGCATGGCGCGTTTCGAATGCCTGCAGGAGCACCAGCGCGACGATAGAAATTATCACGCCTGTAATCAGAATAGGTACGCTTTCGAGTATTCCGTTGTTTTCCGGTTCGTACGTCGCGTCTTCCAGATCGTACATGTCATTTTCCGGAATCAGGCTGTCTTCGGGTACAGCGGCGGATACGTTTTCGACGTCGCCGCTCAGCGACTCATTGATATCCGGACTCTCGTCGATTAAGCCTTGTACTGTCGCCATCCGTTTACCCCGTCACTTAAAGGCGCTGTCCTTAACATGCAGAAACTTTTCGTCGGTGATCAGCCGTTCCAGCGATAAAACCGCCCACGTACGGTCACCTTGAACGAAGGTCCGATCGACATATGGCCGAATCGCCTCGTCCAAACCGGACGTGTCCTGATTCATCTGGTCCTCCGTGAAGTAGCGCAAACCGAATATCTTGGGAACGAACAAGGTGCAACCGAGATCCTCGTTGTTTATTACGAGAATCCTGCCTTCCCTCGCGGTCCCGCGAGGAGCCACGCCGAGAAACAGCCCGAAATCCACAACCGAAAACAGCTTGCCGCGCACGTTGCAGATCCCCATCACCCACGCATGCGTGCCCGGAACCGGCGTTATCGCGGGGCAGTCGAGCACATCAATGATGCTGGTCAACTCGGTGACAAGAAAATAGTCACCGACCCGGAATGCCAGCCCGCCCCATATTTGGTCACCCTGGTCCTTTTCCGCGAGCGCGTGGCCGGCTGTCATGGCCTCCCGCTGCATGCGCCACAGGATCTCGACCGGATGTTCACGGGAATCGGACATATGAAACGGACCTACCTACAACGCCCTGATTTTCTCAATCAGGGCCTCCTCTGAGATAGGTTTGACGAGATAGTCCTTCGCCCCCTGCCGCATACCCCATATTCTGTCGGAATCCTGCCTCCTCGAAGAGATAATCATAATGGGGATAGAGGCGGTATTGGGATTCGTTCTGAGTGCCCGGGTGGCTTCATATCCGTTCATGCCCGGCATCACGATATCCATCAGGATCAGATCCGGCTTGTCCATATAAGCACGGGTAAGCGCCTCCTCCCCGCTCGACGCCGACAGGGCCGTGTAGCCGTTGTTTACCAGATACCCCGTGATCAAATGCAGGTCGGTGGGGGAATCATCGACTACAAGTACTTTATCAGCTACCAATTTTACCTCGCCAGATCATTTGTTCTTGGAAACGTGCATCTCCTCCTGGATTCCAACCAGGTCAGTGCGACACCGTCTCACTCACATGTTTGTTGATTGCCGATATCAGGTCCACCTCGGTAAACGGCTTGTTGATATGCTGCTCAGATCCCGCAATGCGGCCCCTGGCACGATCAAACAGTCCGTCCTTGCTAGACAGCATGATTACGGGTATTTTTTTAAAATGCCGGTTGTTCTTGATCAGGGTGCATGTCTGGTATCCATCCAATCGCGGCATCATGATGTCTACAAAAATGATATCGGGGTGGTTGTCCGTGATTACAGACATCGCCTCGAATCCATCCGAGGCGGTCAGGACATCGAAACCAGCTCTGGACAGCAACGCTTCCGTGGTTTTGCGAATAGTCTTGCTATCGTCGATGACCATGACTTTGATCGTCATCGTATCCTCTACCAACCTAGCATCCGAGAGTTTTAAACGTTACGATGTCGAGCGCCCCCCTACAGCGCCCACCGCGTATATGACAAGCATAGTCTATATTTCCGGTGACCAACGACCACGCTGATCCCGGCCGCGTATGCCGCCATAGACACCACCCGGAGTGGAGGTCGCCCAATATTCATGTGATTTCTGAAAAATAGCAGTAAATTTATGATTTTTCTACCAAATTCAACAAGATTTTATCGTAACGGATCGCGGAACGCAGCGCACGGCACTATAATGGTCCTGATCCGTCATGCCGGAGAATGAAGCCTCGATGTTTGCCCCCGCCTATCTCTTTCCCGCACCGCACCGGCGACGCGGCCGCGATCGGACCGAACCGGCGCTTCCGTGTGTTCGCCGCCTGCGAGGGTGTTACCAGCCATGACAATACGCCTCGGAGTGGTCATGGATCCAATCGAATCCGTCAACACCGCAAAAGACTCCACCTATGCGATGTTGCGCGAAGCGCAGAAGAGAAACTGGATCATCGAGTACATGGAAATGAACGACATGTATCTCTACGAGGGTCAGGCGCGCGCGCGAGCGAGGCGCCTCGAATTTCAGTTCGACGGTGATCCATGGTACCGCTTGTCCGACGTCAGTGACAGCGACCTCGCGATGCTCGACGCCATCCTGATGCGTAAGGATCCCCCGTTCGACACGGAGTACATTTACTGCTCTTACATCCTCGAGCGGGCTGAATACGCCGGTGTGCTCGTGGTCAACAAGCCGCAGGCACTGCGCGATGCAAATGAAAAAATGTTCACCGCCTGGTTTCCCGAGTGTACGCCACCTACGCTGGTTACACGAGAGTATCAGGACATCAGGGCTTTTCTGGAGAAACATCAGGATATCATCCTGAAGCCGCTGGAAGGCATGGGAGGAGCTTCCGTTTTTCGCGTCGGCAAAGCGGATCCGAACCTAAGCGTGATCATGGAAGTCCTGACGCATCATCAGAGCCGGTACATCATGGCACAAAGTTTTATTGAGGAAATAAGTGAAGGCGACAAGCGCGTCCTCATGATCAATGGAGAACCCGTACCTTATGCACTGGCCCGCGTCCCGGCGCCGGGCGAACTCAGGGGAAATCTTGCGGCGGGGGCGAAAGGCATTGGCAAACTCCTGTCCGAGCGCGACCTGTGGATTTGCCACCAGGTCGGTCCGGTGCTGAAAGAAAAAGGCATTGTGTTTTCCGGCCTCGACATAATCGGGGACTTTCTGACCGAAATCAACGTGACCAGTCCGACCGGTATCAGGGAACTGGATCGAATCTACGACCAGAACATTGGCGGCAAGCTCCTGGACGCAATTGAGACATTGATCCAGGATCGTTAGTCAGCAGGGAACACCAGCTCTTGGAACTTGCCGAAAACATCCCGGGTTTTACCAGCAGCGATCGGCTTGGCCTGACCACATTTGGCTCGATCCTGTTTCACATGGTGATAATCCTGGGCATCAGCTTCACGGTGCCCCAACTGAACTCGCAAACCGACCCGCTGCCCACCCTCGAAATCACCCTGGTCAATTCGCGCAGCGACACCGAGCCCGACAAGGCGGATTTCCTGGCCCAGGCCAATCAGGATGGCGGCGGCGATTCCGACGCACCCGTGATTGCAAGAAGCCCGCTGCCCATGGAACCGAAGCCGGTGACGTCTAAAAGCCTACCCGTTGCCCGTATCGAGTCGCCGCCCCTGCCGGATTCGGCCAGGCCGGAACCCAGGGTACTGACCCAGGACGTGGACGCGCCGACCAAACTTGCCATGCTGGATCCCCAGAAGCAAAAGAAACGTGCGGCCGAACAAAAGGCAAAGACGGGTTTGATCCAGAAACAGATCACGCAACAGGAACGCTCCCGGCTAAGTGCGGAAATAAGCCAGTTTTGGGATGAATATCAGAAGCGCCCTCGCCGCAAGTTTCTGAGCGCCCGTACCAAGGAGTACAAGTATGCAACGTATATGGAAGCATGGCGGGCAAAAGTTGAAACGGTGGGCAACCTAAACTACCCGGAACAGGCCAAAAAACAAAAAATCACCGGGCAACTCGTACTGGATGTAGAGATCACGGCGAATGGAAGTATCCACGCCATCAATATCATCAGGCCGTCCGGATTCAAAGTACTGGACGATGCCGCGGTCAGAATCGTAAGACTATCGGCTCCCTTCAAGCCGTTCCCGAGAAATATCAGGGAGGAGGTCGACATTCTGCATATTACCCGTACCTGGCAGTTCGTCCGGGGCAACAAACTTACCAGCCGCTAGCCCGCATTTCTCATCAGGATCCCGCACCCAGTCGGGCGGATACCTGATATTATTGCTCCCATGGAAGGAACACACTCCCTGGCAAATAACTTCCTCATCGCCATGCCGGCGATGAAGGACCCGAATTTCGAACAAACTGTAACCTATATCTGCCAGCATAGCGACGAGGGCGCCCTCGGCATCGTAATCAATCGGATCATCGACCTGACCGTGGGTGACGTACTGGACCAGATGAAAATCGATCGTGCGCTTTCGGTCAAGTCAGATGCGCGTGTCTATTATGGCGGACCGGTCCAGATGGAGCGCGGCTTCATCCTGCACGAAGACATCGGGGACTGGGATTCCACTCTCAAAATCAGCGACCGGACGGCTCTCACCACCTCCAGGGATATACTGGAGGCAATGGCCAGAAATGCCGGACCGGAACGTGCCCTCCTCGCCCTTGGATATGCCGGGTGGGGAGCGGGGCAGCTGGAACGCGAGATCACGGAAAACGCGTGGTTGCACCTGCCCGCGGACAACGAGCTTATGTTCTCCACGCCGGTGCAGCAGCGCTGGGAAGAGGCCGCCGCACTGCTGGGCGTTGATTTGAGCCTGCTATCCACCGACGCGGGACACGCTTGACGCTAACCGGGACCGGCTCCGGGAGGCGCCATTCAAACCTGACCTACCTCGGCTTCGACTATGGAGCAAGAAAAATCGGCATCGCCGTGGGGCAGGCACTGACCCGCACCGCCCGGGAGCTGGATACCGTGCGGGTCAAGGGATCATCGCCCGACTGGCGGCGCATATCCGAACATGTCGAGGTCTGGCGGCCGGCCGCATTCGTCGTTGGATTGCCTCTCGACACCCGGGGTGACGAGACCAACATGAGCCGGCTTGCGAGACGATTTGGGCAAACACTGGCGAACCGCTACAATCTGACAGTGTATTGGGTTAACGAGTTCTTGAGCACCGAAGCTGCGCGTCAAGCCCTGTCCGCGCAGGATAGACGAAGCGCTGTTGCAATAAAGGATCAGGTCGCCGCAAGGCTGATCCTCGAAACTTTCTTGAACGAACAACACCTCGCCCAAAAGGAAACTTCGAATTGAAGCCTGAACTGAACTTGGACCACCTCATACGGACCATGGAAAATGGTCTGAGTGAATATCTCAATCTCGATCCGCTAATGATCGGCATCCACACCGGGGGCGTCTGGATTGCCGAGTCGCTGCATCGAACACTGCAGATGAGCGAGCCCCTTGGCACGCTGGACATCAATTTCTATCGCGATGATTTTACACGCATCGGTGTGCACCCGGAGGTAAAGGCATCCCATCTTCCCATGGACGTCAATGAGAGGCATGTCTTGCTGATCGATGACGTGTTGCACACTGGCAGAACCACCCGCGCCGCAATGAACGTTATCTTCGATTACGGAAGACCCAGCTCCATAAAACTGGCCGTGCTGGTAGAAAGAAATGGCCGCGAACTTCCAGTGCAGCCCGATGTGGTTGGAACAAGCCTGCGCCTGGATGCAAGGCAGCACGTAAAGCTGAGCGGACCCGAAAGCCTGTCCCTGAATATCGCCGAGAAGGCCGCGTGAAAGGCGACATGCAATACGACAGCAGCGGAAGACTGCGACACTTCCTGACCATAGAAGGACTGGAGAGGGAGACGTTGGTTCATATCCTGGATACGGCCGAAACGTTCATCAGCTTCGGCGAGCGGGAGATAAAGAAAGTTCCCATCCTTCGCGGCAAAACCGTCGTCAATCTTTTTTTCGAGAACAGCACCCGAACCAGGACCACTTTCGAGATTGCGGCCAAGCGCCTGTCGGCGGATGTGATCAACCTGAATCCAACCCGCCTGTCGACGAGCAAAGGCGAGTCCGTTCTCGACACCGTGCGAAACCTGGAGGCGATGCATACGGATCTGTTCGTGGTGCGGGATGCCCACAGCGGCGCCGCCTATCTGATCGCGCAGCACGTACCCTCTCACGTTGCAATCATCAATGCGGGCGACGGGCGCCACGCTCACCCCACCCAGGCCATGCTGGACGTATTTACCATCCGCCAGCACAAACACGAATTCAAAAATCTTCGGGTTGCGATCGTCGGGGATATCCTGCATTCCAGGGTGGCGCGCTCGCAAATTCATGCCCTAAATATACTGGGCACGCCGGAGGTTCGCGTCGTAGCGCCCAAAACCCTGCTTCCCACGGAGGTGGAGCGACTGGGCGTACACCCCTACACCGACATGCGTCGGGGCCTCAAGGACGTGGACGTGGTGATCATGCTGCGCCTGCAGCTGGAGCGCATGCAAGGGACCCTGATTGCCAGCGAGCAGGAATACTTCAACCTCTATGGATTGACCGAGGACAAACTGGCCCAGGCCAAACCCGATGTGCTGGTCATGCATCCCGGCCCAATCAATCGCGGCCTGGAGATTGCCTCCGATGTGGCGGATGGCCCGCACTCGGTGATACTGGACCAGGTTACCAACGGAATTGCGGTGCGCATGTCTATTATGGCGATGGTCATGGGCGGCCAGGCCGGGAGGAAGAAAGCCTGATGGGTCTGGTTATCACCAATGGCCGCGTGATCGATCCTGCCAACGATGTCGACGGCGTCAATACGCTGTACATCAACGACGGATTCATCGCCGGGGTGGGCGACCCACCGACGGATTTCGAAACAGAACGTGAAATCGATGCATCGGGGCTGATTGTCTGCCCCGGTCTGATAGACATCAGAGCGAGGCTGCGCGAACCGGGCCAGGAGTACAAGGCAACGCTGGACAGCGAGCTATCCGCCGCAATTGCCGGCGGCATTACGACACTTTGCATCCCGCCGGACACTGATCCCGTTATCGATAACCCGGCAATGGCGCAGATGATCCGGCAGAGGGCGTGGCAGATCGGTAAGAGCTTCATCCATCCCCTTGGTGCGCTCACGCAAGGGCTCAAGGGTGAATCACTGACCAACATGCACGCACTCGGTGGTGCGGGTTGCGTCGGCGTAAGCAACGCCTTGGCTCCGGTCAAGGACACGGTAGTGATGCGAAGGGCTATGCAATACGCCTGCACTTTCGACCTGACGGTATTTTTAAACTCCCAGGACCCCTGGCTTCGCGGTAACGGTGTCGTCCACGAGGGGGAAATCAGCACTCGGTTGGGCCTGCCGGCCATACCGGAAGCAGCGGAAACCGTCGGTGTTGCCCGAGATCTGGCGCTGATTGAAACCACATACGCACGCTGTCATTTCAACGGTCTTTCCACCGCCCGGGCAGTCGATATGCTGGCTCATGCCAAATCGGTCGGCCTGCCAGTGTCCGCGGATGTCACCGCTCACCATCTTCACCTCACCGAGCACGACATCGGTTTTTTCAACACGCTTTGCCACGTATCGCCCCCGCTGCGGGGCCAGCGCGACAGGGACAGGTTGAGGAGCGCGTTGAAGGAAGGTGTAATCAGTGCAATCTGCTCCGATCACCAGCCCCACGAACCTGACGCTAAACTGACGCCATTCAGTGAATCGGAGCCCGGTATATCGGGCCTGGAAACCCTGTTACCCTTGACCCTGAAACTGGTCGACGACGGTCTGTTGGATATGCCGGAAGCCATCTCACTGTTGACCGCCAATCCGGCCAGAATTCTGGGCATAGACAGTGGCCACCTGGGCGTCGGCGCGACGGCCGACATCTGCATCTTTGATTGGGACGAACACTGGGTCCTGGACCGTAACAAAATGGTCAGCCGGGGTAAAAACAATCCATTCCAAAACTGGGAGTTCAGAGGCCGGGTTACACACACCCTGGTCGGCGGCGAACCGGCTTACGGCAGACCGGGCTAGTCAGAAAGTAACGTTGCGCAGGGTATCGCCCAACTCACCGCCCTCCGTACTCTTGCTCTCGAGCTTGATCTTGAGCCTCAGATCGTTTTGCGATTCGGCATTCTTGATCGCCTCGTCATATGAAATCAGACCTTTCTCGAACAGATCGAAAAGGGACTGATCGTAGGTCATCATGCCGTGCTCGGTTGAGCGTTCCATAACATCGTGAATCTCGTCGATTTTTCCCTTGAGGATCAGATCCGCAATCAGCGGTGTGTTGATCAATATTTCTACCGCCGGCACCCGTCCCTTGCCGTGTTTTATCGGCAGCAACCGCTGCGAAATCATCGCCTTCAGGTTCATCGACATATCCATCAGCAGCTGGGCGCGGCGCTCTGACGGAAAGAAGTTAATGACCCGGTCCATGGCCTGGTACGTGTTGTTGGCATGCAGCGTGGAAATACACAGGTGTCCGGTTTCGGCAAACACGATTGCGTTGTCCATGGTTTCACGATGTCGTATCTCACCGATCTGGATGACATCCGGCGCCTGCCTCATCGCATTGGTAAGTGCCGCCTCCCAGGACTCCGTGTCCACGCCGATCTCGCGCTGTGTGACGATGCAGTTCCTGTGCTCATGGACGAATTCGATCGGGTCTTCGACGGTGATGATATGCCCGTAGTCCTGTTCATTCCGATATCCCACCATCGCGGCCATCGATGTGCTCTTGCCGGTGCCGGTGCCACCGACAAAAATGCACAGGCCGCGCTTGGTCATCGCGATGTCCTTCATGACCGGAGGCAGATACAGTTCCTCGAACTTCGGTATATAAGTCTGAATGGTTCTCAGCACCATGCCCACCCGGGACTGCTGGACGAAGATATTTACCCTAAAGCGCCCTATTTCCTGGGGATTCAGCGCGAAGTTGCATTCGTTGGAGGCCTCGAATCGCGCGCGCTGCTCTTCGTTCATGACGCTGTAGGCCAGGTCCCTGGAATTTTCAGGGGTGAGGGCCTGCTTGGTGATGGGAAATATCTTTCCGTCCACTTTGAGGCTTGGCGGGACACCGGCGGTGATAAAAAGGTCGGAGGCCTTCTTGTGCACCATCAGTTTGAGGAAATCGGTGAAGACCATCAGCGGCGACGCCCCCCGGCAACCGCTTGTGCAGCCGGTCCCGAGGCAAATTTCTTCTTGTCCATCGCCGCATTCCTTGCGGCATCAACGGAGATGATCCGGTTTCGCACGAGATCCTGCAAGTGCTGATCAAGTGTCTGCATCCCTTCTTCGTGGCTGGTCTGTATCACAGAATACATCTGCGGGACCTTGGCTTCGCGGATCAGATTACGTATTGCGGAATTCGCTATCATGATCTCCCATGCCGCAACGCGGCCACTGCCCGTCTTCTTCAACAGCGCCTGGGATATAACCGCCGTCAGCGACTCGGACAACATGGTCCTCACCATGTCTTTTTCACCGGAGGGAAACACGTCGATGATCCGGTCTATGGTCTTGGCCGCTGAACTGGTATGCAGTGTCGCAAACACCAGGTGGCCGGTTTCGGCGGCGGTCAGCGCCAGCCGAATGGTTTCCAGATCCCGCATCTCGCCGACGAGAACGATGTCCGGGTCTTCCCGAAGAGCTGAGCGCAGCGCTTCTCCAAAACCCAAGGTATGCGGTCCAAGTTCACGCTGATTTACCAGACAGTTCTTGGAAGCGTGTACGAATTCTATGGGGTCCTCGATGGTCAGGATGTGCGCGAACCGGCTTTCGTTCACAAAATTCACCATCGCCGCCAGGGTCGTGGACTTGCCCGAACCGGTAGGACCGGTCACCAGCACCAGTCCCCGGGGTTTCAGACTCATGTCCCTGAACACCTGAGGTGCGTTGATCTGATCCAGGTCCCACACCATCCCCGGAATCGTCCTGAAAACGGCGGCCGGACCCCGGTTCTGATTGAACGCATTCACTCGAAACCGGGCAATATTGGGCAGTTCGAAAGAAAAATCCGTTTCCAGGAATTCCTCGAAGGCCTTTTGCTGCTTGTCGTTCATTATGTCGTAAATCATCCGGTGAACGGCACGATCGTCCAATGAATCGATATTTATCCGTTTTATGTCGCCATCCACACGAATAACCGGAGGCATGCCGGCCGACAAATGCAGATCCGAAGCGTTCTTCTTGTAAGCGAAAGCCAGTAATTCTGATATATCCATCTAAGATTCCCCACCCGAATCAATGGGCATGTGGCGATTTAGACAATGTTCGTTTATCTTCCCTGCAACAAAGTATAACAGCGCAACCACAATGCACAACGCCAGGCAACCCCCCGCCCGCCTCCGACGGATTGGTATCATCGATAAAATCAAAGTTTTCAAGCATCCAGGGTCAATGGAACCGTTTATTTGCAAGGCTACGGGACGATGCGCGTGCCCATGCAACTAAAAGCGGCCTCGTTCATGCGATCATAGACCCCTAAAAATGACCGTAACACCGCAGGAAAGATTGCAGCAGGTGCGAGACAGGATCATCCAGGCTGAGAAACGCTACGGAAGACCCCCTGGCAGTGTGCGGCTGATTGGTGTGGGCAAAGTGCACGCAGCTGAATCCATCCGCGGGCTGGTAGTGCTCGGCCTCGATGATATCGGCGAAAGCTACGTTCAGGAGGCCCTGTCAAAGCAGCAATTGCTGCGTGACCTGGCGATAACCTGGCACTACATAGGACGCATCCAGAGTAACAAAACCCGTGAAATCGCTGAACACTTCGACTGGGTACACAGTGTTGACAGGATAAAGATTGCCCGCCGGCTTTCGGAACAACGCCCGGCGGAAAAACCTGATCTCGACATCTGCTTGCAGGTCAACCTGCAGGACGAGGCGTCCAAGAGCGGCTTCGGAAAAAATGATCTCTATACTGCCGCGGACGCGATCCAGAACCTGCCCCGCGTCCGACTGCGCGGCTTGATGGCGATACCCAGGGCAAGCAACGATTTTAACGATCAGCGGGCGGCATTCGCCCAGGTTCGTTCTTTACGCAAAGCACTCACCGGCAGGGGGTACGCTCTGGACACCTTGTCCATGGGAATGAGCGGCGATATGGAAGCGGCCATTGCCGAAGGTTCAACCATGGTGCGCATCGGTACGGCGCTGTTCGGTCCACGGCCCGTGCGCTCGAACACGGAGTGAGCGCCGAGGACGAATTTCTTATCGCGGTATTTGTAAACGAGGCACATTTTGAGATAGGTTTTAGAAAATAGAGAAAGACTATGTCAGATAATACTTCGGGTTTTATTGGCGGCGGCAACATGGCCCGCAGCATGATTGGGGGGCTCGTCAACATGGGCCGGGCGAAAAACACGATCAAAGTTTCGGAACCCGATCCCCACAAACGAGAATATTTCGAGCAAACCCTCGGCATCGAGGCGGTAGCGGAGAATCATCGGCTTTTACCCGGCTGCGAAATACTCATTCTCGCGGTCAAGCCCCAGGCCCTCAAACAGGCCCTGCAGCCGCTGCAGCCGCTTCTGTTGCAACACCGACCTCTGCTGCTCTCCATTGCGGCGGGTGTGCGGGAATCTGACATCGACAAGTGGTCGGGTGGTGGCCACGCTATCGTGCGAGCAATGCCGAATACGCCGGCGCTGGTCGGCTCGGGAGCAACCGGGCTGTACGCCAACCCGAAAGTGACCGCGGAACAGCGCGACCAGGCTGAATCGCTGATGCGGGCCGTAGGGGTGACGGTGTGGCTCGAGCAGGAATCTTTGCTAGATCACGTGACGGCGCTGTCCGGCAGCGGGCCCGCGTACTTCATGCTGTTCATGGAAGCACTGGAGCAGGCCGGGGTGGAACATGGGCTGGATCGTGACATTGCCCATCTTTTGGTGATGGAAACCTGCCTGGGGGCAGCTAAACTTGCAATGGAAAGCGAGGAAGACCTCCCCGAGTTGAGGCGCCGTGTGACCTCCCCGGGCGGAACAACGGAAAAAGCTTTGCAGGTAATGGAAAATGCCAATATAAAACGTATCATAAACGACGCCTTCAAAGCGGCTGCGCGGCGTGCGGACGAACTTGGCAGGCAATTTGGGGAAAACAACTTAGGGGAAAACAGCAGTGGGTAATTACTTCAGTGATGCCGGCAGTTTTCTTATCGACACCGTCATCGGGTTGTACATGCTGGCCGTCATCCTGCGATTCCTTTTGCAGTGGGTGCACGCCGATTTTTACAATCCCATTTCCCAGTTTCTGGTTACGGTGACCAATCCACCGCTTTTGTTTCTGCGGAGATTTATCCCCGGCTTTTTAGGTGTAGACCTGGCCTCCATCATCCTTTTGATCGTTCTTGCCATGGTCAAGATCTATCTGATCTATGCAATTTCAGGGCTTACCCCCCAGGTTTTCGGAGTACTGGTCCTGGCGGTTGGAGAGATGATCCAGCTCGGTGTGTACGTGTTCATTTTTACGATGCTGATCCGGATTGTACTGAGCTGGATCCAGCCGGGAGGCTACAACCCCGTTCTGGTCCTGATCAATCAGCTGACCGAACCGCTGATGGCGCCGGCCAGGCGCATCATTCCGCCCTTTGGCGGCCTCGACATTTCACCCATACTGGTGTTCATCTTTCTCTATCTCACTCTGATGCTGGTGGTGCGGCCGGTACTGGATTTCGGCCACATGCTTGCATTACGGTAGATCGTGGCAAACCGATGTTGACAGCTGATACGAGGGTCACGCGATAAATGCAGGATACGGCTTCCACTGTCGACGGGTTTGACCGCCAACTGACCGACTACGGCGTGTGGAGCACTACTCTGGCAAGGGCATTGGAATCCTATCGGGAATGGTGCGGTTCATACCGCCGACTCGACAGCGAACAGGAACTCAATCTGCTGGAGCTGGTGGAAGAACTCCGTGGCGATGCCGTTACAATCGCTCTGGTCGGCGAATTCTCAAGGGGTAAAACCGAGCTGATCAACGCCATTTTCTTTTCCGACTACGATCGTCGACTGCTACCCTCGACGCCGGGCCGGACGACCATGTGCCCGACGGAAATTCGATACGACGTCAAGATGCCCCCGTGTATACGCCTGCTGCCGATAGAGACCCGCAAATCAGCCATGTCAATCTCGGAACTCAAGCACAAGGCGGTCAACTGGACCACCCTCCCATTGGAACTGGATTCCCCCGAGGCCATGGCGAAGACCCTCAAACAGATACTGAGGAGCAAGAAAATAGATAAACGGCAGGCACACGAACTCGGGCTTGATGGCATGATCTCGGAACTGCCCAGCGGCGAAGTTCACGTCGAGGTCCCGGTCTGGCGGCATGCCATCGTCAATTACCCTCATCGCCTGCTGGAGCAGGGCCTGGTCGTACTGGACACACCCGGCCTCAATGCACTTGGGGCCGAACCGGAGCTGACGCTGGGCATGCTACCCAATGCCCATGCCATTCTTTTTGTGCTGGCGGCAGACACCGGCGTTACCCGAACAGACATGGAAATCTGGAAAAAGCACGTGTGCCCCGCCACGGGCCGCAATCCGGAAAATCGTCTTGCGGCATTGAACAAAGTCGACACCCTGTGGGATGAACTCGAAAGTCCCGACAGGACCCAGGGCTTCATCGATCGACAGGTTGAAAGAACGCACAAGATGCTCCAGATCAGCCGCGACAAGGTGTTCCCCGTGTCCGCGCGGAAGGGCCTGATCGGGAAGATTCGAAAAGGCGACGAGCTCGTAGCCAGAAGCGGACTGCACGCATTGGAACGGACGCTGTCGACGATCGCTGTCAAGAACCGACAAAAAATGATCTGCGAGAAGGTGGCAAGTGAAATCGGACTCGTCGTTCAGGAATCCGAGGAGCTGATACGCTATCAAATCGAAAATCTGGAAACCGAGCTCGAGGAACTGCGCCAGTTGGATAATAAAAGCGTCGACCTAATCGACGAGATGTCAACCAAGCTCAAAAAACAGAAGAACACCTATGATGCCGAGGTCCAGAGCTTCGATATAACCCGCCGCCTGTTGTCCGAGCAGGTCAGAAAAATGACAAGTCTGTTGAGCATGACCCGTTTCGATCAGCTCATAGCCAGGACCCGCTACGCGATGAACAACAGCTGGACGACCCCTGGCGTGAGACAGGGAATGGAGACGTTTTTCGGCGGCACTTTCGCAGACCTGAAACGGGTCGAAGCGCGGTCGGAGAAAATACGCCGTCTGGTCGAACAAATATACAATCGATTCCATGGAGAATATGGGTTACCAATCCACAAGCCCGTCCGATTTTCCACCAAGGATTTCATGCGGCAATACGAGAGTTTGCATGAAGAAGCGGAGGCTTTTAGAACCTCCAAGGCGATGATGATGACGGAACAATACTTCGTGGTGAAGAAATTCTTCATCGTTTTGGTGAGCCGAGCGCGGGTGATCTTCGAGGACTGCAACGGAGCGACCAGATACTGGGCCAAGGCGGTGCTGATGCCGATATACAAGTGCATCAGGGAACACAAGGATCTGATCGACCGGCGCCTGGAGAACCTGGACAAATTGCGCAACAACCACGCCGCGCTGCGCCAACGGGAGCAAGAAATAGTCAAGGACCTGAAGAACCTGCACAAGCAGGCAAAGTTTATCGACAGCATATTAGCGAGTATTCAGCAATCAGCTAACCCGCATTTCTCAACAGGATCCCGAGCGATGGCGCAGGACAGGTGCCGATGAACGACCGCGCCCCGCCGCGATTATCGGAGGTTTCCTTGAGTTTCCTGCTTCTGTCTGTACAGCAGATACGATACCAGTAGTATCGCCGGTATGCCCAGGCCTGCGGCGTAGCTGAAGAAGAAAACATAGCCCTCCGCGTCGACGATATTCCCCGAAAACCCGCCCAGGAATTTCGCGGGGAGAAGCATCAAGGAACTGAATAAGGCATACTGCGTGGCGGTATATGCCCGGTTGGTCAATCCGGACAAATACGCGATAAAAGCCGAGCCGGCCATACCGCCGCTCAGATTGTCGGCACTGATTACAATCACCAGGTAGCTGATCTCCGGCGTCTGCGACGCCAGCCAGGCGAAAGTCAGGTTGGTCAAGGCCACCATGAACGCACTCAGCAGCAGGATCCGCATCACACCGAATCGGGCAACCAGAAGCCCGCCCAGAACAGCGCCCCCCATGGTCATGATCAACCCGAACACCTTGGTTACGCTGGCAATGTCCGATTTGGTATATCCCATATCGATATAAAAGGGATTGGCCATGACACCCATGGTGATGTCACTGAGGCGGAATACACCGATAAATGCCAGTATCAGCAGCGCAACTCTGCCGTTCCGCGCAAAGAAATCTGTAAACGGACAAACCACCGCGCCGATGAACCAAGCCGCTACGGATCGTAACCGGTGAGGCAGATGGGCATAGCGCTCGAGAAAATCGACCACGCGCTCCTCCTCCATCCAGGCCCCGCCGGCGCCCTGACGCTCGGGCTCGAAGATGCAGAATGTCGTAACGACGCCGACAAGCATCAGCAGTGCCATGCAGTTGTAAGCCACGGACCAGGAATAAAATTCCGCCAGATACAGGGCGCCCGCGCCCGCCGCTATCATGCCGACGCGGTACCCTATCTGATAGGTGGCAGCCATCGCACCCTGCCACTCGACCACCGCCGCCTCGATGCGCCAGGCATCGATGCTGATATCCTGGGTCGCGGAAGAAAACGCGGCCAGAAGTGCGGCGGCGACCAGTATCGACAGCTGGGTATCGGGGTCGCTGGTCGCCATCATGGTCAATGCGCCTATCACCCCGATCTGCGCCAGAAGCATCCAGCTTCGCCGGTGACCAAGTGCGGAGGAAACCAGGGGTATAGGCACCCTGTCCACCAGCGGAGCCCAGGCGAATTTGAAGGCGTAAAGAATCGCCACCCAGGAAATGTATCCGATGGTGCTGCGATCGACGCCGGCCTCCCGCAGCCAGGCCGATAAGGTTCCGAATACCAACAGCAAAGGCAGTCCCGCGGAGAATCCCAGAAAGAGCATGGCAATCACCCTGGGTTGGGTATATACGCCGAGCGACTCTCGCCACGTCGATTCACTGCGTGACTGCGTCAAATCAACCATCGGTGCTGGCCTGCATAGTGCGACGGGATAGGCCAACCACAGTTACGAAATTTGCTTTTAGCAAGATTATTCAAATTCGTTTATTTTTAAGAAGTTCAAGGCGATAGAACATTGTCACGGCCGCCCTGGCGCAATTTTCAGGTTATATATCGTAGTCGACGATCAGCGGCGCATGGTCCGAGAAGCGTTTACGTTTGTAGATCGAAGCGCCAAGCACCTTATCTCGCAGACCCGGGGTGATAACCTGATAATCTATCCTCCAGCCCACATTCTTCGCCCAGGCCTGTCCCCGGTTGGACCACCATGTGTACTGGTCTTCCTGCTGATTGACGACGCGAAACGCATCGACGAATCCGGCCTGTTCGAACAGCCAGTCCATCCATCTCCTCTCATCGGGGAGAAATCCCGAGTTCTTCTGATTCGATCGCCAGTTTTTCAGGTCGATCTGCTTGTGGGCAATGTTCCAGTCGCCGCAGATGACGAAATCACGATCGGCCTTCTGCCGCCCCTCCAGGAACCTTCGGAACCGCCTCATGAAGTCGTACTTGAACCCCTGCCGCGCCTCACCGCTGGTGCCGGAGGGCAGGTAAAGCGAAACGACACTGACCGACGCGAAATCCAATTGCAGATAGCGGCCCTCGGAATCGATGTCGGGCCAGCCAAGACCGTTTACGATATTGTCTGGCTTCCGGCGGCTGTAGATCGCGACGCCGCCGTACCCTCTCCGCTCCGAATCTTCATGGAAGTAATGAAAATTCCTCGGGAAAAAGACCGGATCGTTCTCTATCTGATCGTAGTGCGCCCTCGTTTCCTGCAAACAAATGACATCCGCTTTCTGTCTGGTCATCCAGGAATAGAATCCTTTTTTCGCGGCTGCGCGAATGCCGTTGATGTTCAGGGTTATAATGCGCATCGGGTAATGGAGTATCGGTCCGTATCAGAACACCAAAGCCTGTGACGACCAGGCACTGGCAATGAAACAATACCAACAACAGTTCATCGAGTTTTCCATCAAAACCGAGGTTCTTCGCTTCGGTGAATTCGTGCTCAAGTCAGGACGAAAGAGTCCCTATTTTTTCGACGCAGGCTTGTTCAACACGGGCTCCAGCCTGGCAACCGTGGGAGAGTTCTACGCCGATAGATTACTCGATTGGGGCCAAAGTTTCGACGTTTTGTTCGGGCCGGCCTACAAGGGTATCCCTCTGGCCGTGTCCACCGCCATGGCGCTGTCCGCCAGGACCAAACGGCAGGTGCCGTTTTGTTTCAATCGCAAGGAAATGAAAGACCATGGAGAAGGCGGTGTCACCGTCGGGGCCATGCTGCGCGGGAATGTCGTGATCATCGACGATGTCGTGACCGCGGGCATCTCCGTCGACGAGTCCATCGACATCATAACCGGTGCGGGAGCCACACCGGCAGCGGTGTGTATCGCCCTGGACCGAATGGAGCACGGCCGCCACGGTAAGATCCCTGCGAGTCGCCTCATCGAACAGCGTCACGGCATCCCCGTGCTGTCGATCGCGGATCTGGATGTGCTCTTGGACTATCTTTACGGCGGCTCGGGGCATCGCGAACACCTGGACGCAATAAGACGCTACCGGCAACAATACGCTGTGGACCCGGGTGCACCGGCTCCTCCCTGACAACACAACAGTCCAGTTTTTACAGCCATGAATCAATCTAAAGTCTGCATCCTCGGTGGCAGTGGTTTCGTAGGCCGCCGCCTCGCCAAATTGCTCACGGACGGCGGGCGCCCGGTAACCGTCCTGACCCGTCACCGGGAGCGCAACCGGGACCTCCTGGTGCGTCCCGAGCTATCGGTCGTCGAGTGCGATGTATACGATCCGGGGCGACTCGCCGGCCACTTCCACGGCGCGGATGCGGTCGTCAACCTGGTCGGCATCCTCAACAGCAGCCGCCATAAAAACCAGACGTTTACCACGGCCCATCTGAAACTGAGTGAGATAGTCCTGGAAGCGATGAACTGGAGCGGGGTCCGGCGTTTGCTCCACATGAGCGCTTCCAACGCCAGCGCTGACGGGCCAAGCGAATACCTGAAGACCAAGGGTGCCGCGGAAAACCTGCTGAAGATGCGCTCGATGCAGGGTGAATTCGATACCACTATTTTTCGCCCCTCGGTGATATTCGGTCCCGGGGATAGTTTTACCAACCGTTTTGCCGACCTGCTCCGCAGAATTCCGCTCGTGTTTCCGCTCGCCTGCCCGGACAGCCGACTGCAGCCCGTCCACGTGGACGACGTCGTGACATGTTTCGCCAACGCCATCGACAACCCAAAAACTTTCGGCCAGACATACGAGTTGTGCGGCCCCGGCTCCTATACGCTGTATGAGCTGGTAGCCATGATCGCGGCCGCAATCGGTGTCAGGAGAAAAATTGTCAGGTTGAGCGATCGGCAGTCCGAGATGCAGGCGAAGGCAATGCAGTATCTTCCCGGCCAGCCCTTCACCCCCGACAACTACAAATCCCTTCAGGTAGACAGCGTCTGTAAGAAACCGTTTCCCGCGGTATTTGGCATCGAGCCGCGCGCTATGGAAGATACGATTTCGACCTACCTCACCAGTTGACAAACATCTGATCCATCGCGTCGGGGCGTCTCCCCTACGTGTTCGGGTAATTTCTGGTCATTTCACATGGGGCGGGCGGGTTATTTTGCAGGAGGCGCGCCCTCGCCCCGATTTCGATCGTCACAGCGTATCTAGCGCGTGCTTTCGCTGCGACTTCTCCATGTCCGCGAGCTCCCCGGCCGCCTGGTAAAACCGGGACAGGTCGCCGTCGTACTTCTTCAAAAGTTTGTCGAAGGCCGGGATGAGGTCGTTATAGGTCGCCACGGACAGCAGCTGGGCATTGTTGATCGGGTTGTCGAACCAGTGTTTGTAGCCCCAATAGGCCGGCCATTTCGACGTGTCTTTGGTATATTGATCCTTGAGTTCCCCAATCAATCGCCGCTTTTCGATCCGCTTGTTCGCATCCGAAACATCCGATGAGTAGAGCGCTTCGAGGCGGTCACGACATTCCAGAACCATTGCCACGATCGCATCGTCTCGAGATTTACGTCGCTGGTATTCCCCGATGCGCGAGAGGCTTCCCCGGGCCGTCAACCAACGCGCAACGCCGATACGCTCCACCGTGGTCGCAAAAGACTCGTTGAACACCGTATCCCCCTTGGCAAAAACGGCCTGATGAGCCAGCTCATGGATGATGAGGCCGGCAAAATCTTCATCTGCATAGCCCAGGATAGTGTTCGGCACGGGGTCGTCGAACCAACCTAGCGTCGAATAGGCGGGCACGCCGCCGACGTATACATCGTAATCCTGTTCGGCATATCGTTGCGCGAAATCCAGTGCGTCCTGCTTGGCGAAGTAACCCCGGTAGTTGACGCAACCCACGACCAAAAAACACCATTCTTCGGGCTCGAGTGAAAGTTCTGGAGCGACGAACACGCTCCAGACCACATAGGGCCGATCGAGGTCCACGAAATCCGTGTAGCTGCCGCTGTCTGGCAGGCCGAGTTCATCCACCGCGAACTCGCGGATTTCCAATGCCAGACGGAGTTTATTCTTGACTTCGTCGGAAACGACGGGATCCGCGAGCACCTTCTCGATAGAACGGCTTTCGCGCCAGATCTCCATCTGTCCCCTTACGGACTGCGCATAGTAACCGGCGGTGGAACAGCCTGACAGAACCAGGGCCGCCGCAACCCACAGCCACAACATGGTACGCTTCACGTGGAAATTTACCTGGACCGATTCATAGTCTTGTTGCCATGGTAACACCTGAAATACTGGACGGGCTCGAAGTCTATCTGGTCGGCGGCGCCGTCCGAGATCGATTGATGGGCTTGCCGGTCAAGGATCGGGACTGGGTGGTCGTCGGTGCAACACCCGATGAGATGAGGTCCCGTGGATTCAAACCGGTCGGCCAGCATTTCCCGGTCTTCCTGCACCCGCAAACCGGTGAGGAATACGCGCTGGCGAGGACAGAGCACAAAACCGGCCCGGGCTACAGGGGATTCGAATTCAACACCGATTCCGGGGTTACCCTGGAGCAGGACCTTGCAAGACGGGACCTGACCCTTAATGCGATTGCTCAAGCCCGAGACGGCTGCCTGATCGATCCCTTCCGGGGCCAAGAGGACATTGGGAACAAGGTGCTCAGACACGTCTCGAATGCATTCGTGGAAGATCCGGTGAGGCTTTTGCGCGTCGCCCGATTCCATGCGCGATTCGGTTTCCGCATCGCACCCGAGACGTACGCAATAATGAAAGGGATGGTCGCAAACGGCGAGGTCGACGCACTCGTTCCGGAGCGTATCTGGTCGGAAGTTCGCGATGCGCTCGGTGAATCGCAGCCCTCCAACTTCTTCGCAGCGCTGCGTGAGTGTGGCGCGCTGGAGCGTATTCTGCCTGAAATCGATGCCCTGTTCGGCATCCCGCAACGGGCGGACTATCATCCGGAAATCGATGCCGGCGTTCATACCATGATGGTAATTGATCAGGCTGCGAAACTGGGCGGTGACGCTCAGGTTCGCTTCGCGGCCCTGGTCCATGATCTTGGCAAGGCAGTCACGCCCGAGGCGCAGCTCCCCAGCCACTATGGCCACGAATGGTCCGGGCTGGGTTGTATCAAGCAACTATGCCGACGGCTTCGCGTACCGGGGGAATACAAGGATCTGGCTTTGCTGGCGTGCGAGGTGCACCTCAAACTGCACCGCGTCGGCGAACTCAAAGCGGCAACCATTCTAAATCTGCTCGAAAGAGTCGACGCGTTCCGGCGCCCCCGCAGGCTGGATCAGCTGCTGCTGGTGGGTGAAGCGGATGCGCGTGGACGCATGGGCCGGGAATCCGCCCCCTATCCGCAGGCGGCGATCCTGCGCGCCTGCCTGAAGGCGGCCTCCGAGATCGATGCCGGCGGCATCGCAAGGCGAGCGAAAAGTGGACCCGCGATTGCCCGGGCGATACGGGAGCAGCGCACAAAAGCGATCGAATCTAGCAGGAGAGGTTATTGATGATGCGGACCAACCGTCAAAGATAAATACTGAAGAGCAGCAGGGCCAGTGCGATGCGGTATATCACAAACGGCAGCACGCCAACGCGCTCGATCAGCGCCAGAAAATAGTAAATACAGAGGTATGCCGCAACCGCTGCGACGATTGTACCCAGGGCTATTGGGCCCCAGGGGGTCCGATCCGAGCTCTGGATCAATTCGAGAAAACTAAGCAGCCCCGCCGACAGGATAACCGGAATGGAAAGCAGGAAAGAAAAGCGCGCAGCCGCTTTCCGTGTCAGCCCCATGGCCAGCCCCGCGGTGATCGTAACCCCGGAGCGTGAAACCCCCGGGATCAGTGCAAGTATCTGGGCACACCCTATGGTGAGTGCCCGCCCGATGGTAATCGAATCCGCATCGGCATCCCGGGACCCGGCACGGTCCGCCCACCACAGCAAAAGACCGAAAACCAGCGTGGTGGCCGCAATCAGCAGCGGATTGCGCAGCAGATCCGCCAGCCAAATATAAACAAAGACCCCAGCAAGAATTATCGGCAGGGTAGCCACGATCAACGCCCGGGCGAGACGGCTGTGCGGTGAGTCCATGCCTTTGACAGCATCGGCATACAATGCCGTCGAGAGCTGCCTGACATCCGCCCTGAAATACCACATCACCGCGGCCAGGGTGCCCACGTGGACGGCCACATCGAAAGCCAGACCCTGGTCCATCCAGCCAAACAACCTTGGAAATAGTATGAGGTGTGCCGAGCTTGAAATGGGAAGGAACTCGGTCAGGCCCTGTATCAGCGCCAATACAAAGGCTTGTAAGTAATCCATTGGCTACAAACGATTGCGGTGGTCGGCGAGGGTAAAACCAGGCAGTGATTCGCCATCAGCGGGGCCGACCGCAAGGGCTTTGAACGATTCTCCCATTTCGGAGAGGGTCAGACGCTTGACCTGCTGTGCCAGGAGTATCGAGTCGGCGTGGGACGCGTCCGGTTTCGATTCAATCAGATCAAGTATGCCCAGGGACAGAAGAAACGACGCCTGGGACGTAAATCCCAGCACGGACTGCCCTGATTCACCTGCGCATCTGGCGAGGGCACTGAAATCAACATGCGCCGTAATATCCTGTAACCCGACGTGTGTATAAGGATTTCTATGTGCGTGGTGGTGATAGTGGCACATCAACGTTCCATCGCTGCGCATCGGGTGATACAACTCTGATGCCGGATATCCGTAGTCGACCACGATGAAAACACCGGCATCGAGCGTCCGGCACAAAGTCCGCATCCACGCCTGGGCATGCAAACCGATTTCCGAGCAGTAACCCTCGGCAAGCTCCAGCCTGCTCAACTGATCCCAGCCGGCACCCCGGGGCGCGTAGGGTCTGTCCGTAAAGCCGTCGTCGTGCCGGCCCACTCCGATGCCTTGTACTCGGCCCTGGCACACGCAAAATCGGTCCACGGGCAGAGCATCGGCCACCTCATTGGCCAGGATCACGCCCGCAAAGCTTTCCGGCAGTTGCGTCAGCCACCGAACGCTATCGAGGCACCGCGGAGCACGCGCCTCGATCATTTCCCGCTGACGCCGCCTCAGATCATCGCTGATCTCCAGGATCAGATATCGGCAGGGCCGCTTGCCCTGCCCGTCCAGGGCTTGCAGCAGTTGCGCAGCCATGATGCCCGAACCGGCGCCCACCTCCAAAACCTCACCATGCTCCAGTTGATCCAGGACGTGTACGACCAGCTTAACCAGACACCTCGAAAACAGATCGCCCAGTTCGGGGGCAGTAACGAAATCACCGCGCTCTCCAAACTTTCGCAAACCGGATGCGTAGTACCCGTAGCGCGGTTCGTAAAGCGCTAGCTCCATGAAGCGCGAAAAAGCGATCACCCCCCCGGAGCTTTCGATCTCATCGACGATCACGCGCGTCAGCTTCCCACGGAAGCTTTCCTCCTCGGGACCAGGTGCGGGCAACGGCAACCCGGAAATCATGGCCGGCATGCCTCACCCCGATCCCGAGCGATGGCGTAAGGCGGGTGCCGATGGACGACAGGCCGAAAAATGCCCCTGAAGACCATGTTCCCGCCGGCTCCCAAGGGGTGAGGCGCATGGCTTGGACACATATAGACAGCCGCCGGGCGAGACATGGGGGCTAACCATGCGGGCACAATTTGATGCCCGGGTGACATGAATCGGGTAGGATGATCATCTGGACTCATAGACAGAATTGAACGATGCAGGATCGGGACGCGGGTTTGACTGAGAAGGTTGCTTTGGTAACCGGTGGCAGCAAGCGCATCGGCGCTGAAATAGCAAAACGCCTCCATCTGGAAGGCATGAACCTCATTTTACACTATCACAGCTCGGATCAGGAGGCTCGCGCGCTGCAGTCCGAACTCAATGAAGCGCGGCCAAAATCGGTGGTACTGGTAAAAGGCGATCTACTCGACAATCACAAAATCACCCACCTGATTCAGCAGGCAGTCAAGGTGAACGCACGCCTGGACGCGTTGGTGAACAACGCCTCGTCGTTCTATCCAACCCCAATCGGGAGCACCGGCGACGAAGACTGGAACGACCTCATCGGAACCAATCTCAAGGCGCCGTATTTTCTGTCCCAGGCGGCCGCACCCGAACTGAGAAAACGACGTGGCTGCATAGTCAACATCGCCGATATCTATGGCGAGCGTCCGCTGAAAAATCACTCGGTTTACAGCATCGCAAAGGCGGGCTTGATCATGCTGACCCGCTCGCTTGCACGTGAACTAGCTCCTGAAGTACGGGTAAATGCGGTCGCGCCGGGCGCCGTGCTGTGGCCTGAGAATGACCGCGACCGGGTGGCGCAGCAAAGGATCGTGTCAAGGACGCCGCTCAAGCGCACGGGCACTCCGGCGGAAATTGCCCGCACCGTCCTGTTTCTGATCCGCGACGCCGAATTCGTGTCCGGGCATGTTATTCCGGTTGACGGTGGCCGGTCGGTCGTGCCCTAGTAAGCCCGGTCGCACTGCTCACTCGCGGCTAGTCCGCACTTCTCACCAGGCGGCTGGGGAGGCTTTGCAAGTATTGCATGGGAAACGCCTATCCCGGCGCTGGCTCGTCAAGGGGCAGATCGAATTCGAAATCGATTCGCCTGGTTGGCTGCCCGGTCGCATCAAGACTTTGCCATATCTCGCCGATGGATTGCCCGGTTTCAGGGTGACGCAGCGACGGCGCGATTTCACTCAAAGGCTGCAGTACGAAGGCGTGGTCCAGTATCTCCCGTCTCGGCACGTCAAGGGAACCGCTGTGCTTTTTCAAATCTCCATACAGCAGCAGATCGATGTCCAGCGGCCGCGACGTATACTTGCCGATAAGCCTTTCCCTGCCGTGTGCATCCTCGATCTTCCGAACACACGCCTGAACTGCTTCGACCGGCAGCGCGCTGTCGAGGCCCACGGCCATATTGTAAAAGTCGTCCCCGTCAAAGCCGACCGCCCGGGTTCGGTACACGCTGGACAGGGTCAACGGCCGGAACAGTTCGTGCAGCTGTTGAATACAGCTGCGCAGATTTGCGTCACGCTCTATGTTGCTGCCGATACTCAGGTAAATGCGGGTCACGGACCGCTATCTTCGGGCGTCGATTTTCGTTCGATGACTACGCCGACCGCTCTTGCACCCCTGACGGCTCCTCCCTTATTAAGTTTTACCCGGCACCACGAAATCTGAAACTCTTCCGTCAGAATTCTGGCAACGCTCTCTGCCAGCGTCTCGACCAGCTGATACTCGGAGTTTTCGACATGTGAAATCACCGCCTTGGCGATGGCTTTGTAGTTCAGCGTATCCTCGAGACGTTCGGTGGCAGCGGCGCGGCGAATGTCAGCGGCCATGTCGAGATCGATCTCCACTCTTTGCTTGATGCGCCGTTCCCAGTCCCACACCCCGATGACGCAATCGACCTTCAAACCGTGCAGAAAAATCGTATCCAATTCTCACTCCGGATTCAGTGTAACAGGCGGCTCTGATCATTCGGGTGCGGCCGCGATCCCCGCATAAGATACAAGAAACGGATAACAATTAGAAAGGAGCCCCCGATTCGAGAATCCACAACCGGGCGTGGCCTTCGCCCGCCTGTTGCACCAGCATCCCGCGCGACGACGCAGCACGGGTTTGTCTGCCCAGCGTATGCAATTTGGCATATTCAACAACAAGATCAATAAGATATATAACCATTAGCACTGTGCCGGTGCGGCGTGCGTGTTCGGCAATCGACCACTTGACCTTTCGCCGCAGAGCAACTGAAATCGCCCTATGGAATTCTTACTTCCAATCCTGGCGTATCTGATGGGCTCGATATCCAGCGCGATATTAATAGCCCGCTTCTTTGGGATGTCCGATCCGCGGACCGTGGGCAGCGGCAATCCGGGTGCCACCAATATTCTTCGTCAGGGAAACAAAGCGGCGGCGGCGGCGACGCTGATTGGGGACATGGCAAAAGGTATCTTACCGGTCGTGCTTGCCCGCCTCGTCACGGACGATGCCACAACGCTGGCAATGGTCGCCGCAGCCGCTTTTCTGGGGCATCTGTTTCCCGTATTTTTCAGGCTTAAAGGGGGGAAAGGCGTGGCCACGGCTCTGGGCGTGTACTTTGGATTGAGCGTATGGATGGGGCTGGCCTTGGTGCTGACCTGGCTTTTATCCGCCGCGATCTTCAGGTATTCGTCGCTTGCGGCAATACTGACCGCGGCGGTTTCGCCACTGTATGCCTGGCATTTCCTGCCGGGCACAGCGTTCTTGATCATGTCATTTCTCATTGCGGTGCTGCTCGTGTGGCGTCACCACGGCAACATTTCGCGACTGATAACCGGCCGCGAAGACAGAATACGGCTAAGCAGGAAATAGCGTTGAAATGCAGATACACAGATCCTTGATGCTGCCCCCGGCTCCGTTCATCGCGGCGAGGCCGCCGCTACCACGCAATAACTACAACCCTGATAGCCTTGGTGGACGCGCACCCCATACCGATGTCTCAATGGGGGGCAGATCCCGCAACGACCACCGCGGCCGGACTTCGAATCCCGTTTCCTTGTGCTCATCGGCGCCGGGCATTCTCAATCCGCCGGCATAGGCGATCATGGCGCCATTGTCGGTGCAGAATTCCGGACGCGGATAATAAAACGAACAGCCGAGGTCCTCGCCGAGTTTGGCCAGCCTTTGGCGCAGCAGCTGGTTGGCTCCAACACCGCCGGCGACGACAAAACGCTGGTAGCCGGTTTGCTGGAGGGCGCGCCGGGTCTTGATGACGAGCGTATCGACGGCGGCGTCCTGAAATGCCCAGGCAATGTCCGCAGCGGTCTGCCTGTCCATTGCTTGTGCCCTCACTGTCTCCAGGGCGTGGGTCTTCAGACCACTGAAACTGAAATCGAGGCCGGACCGGTCGGTCATCGGTCGTGGGAACCGGAATCGCTCCGGGTTACCCGCTTTCGCCGCGGTGGCGATTTCAGGGCCGCCGGGGTACCCCAGGCCCAATAGCTTGGCCGTCTTGTCGAAGGCCTCTCCCACTGCGTCGTCCAGGCTCTCGCCCAGGATCCGGTAACGGCCGGGAGCCTTTACGTCGACAAGCAGCGTATGTCCCCCGGAGACGAGAAGCGCCAGAAACGGGAATTCGGGGCTTCGTTCCTCCAGCATCGGCGCCAGCAGATGGCCTTCCATATGGTGCACACCGACGGCGGCGATATTGAGTGCGTAAGCCAGGCTGCGCCCTAACGCCGCGCCAACCAACAGCGCACCCGCCAGTCCGGGACCCGAGGTATAGGCCACGCCCTCAAGATCACTGCGTTGCGCCCCGGCCTCCGAAACCACGGATTCTAGCAGCGGTAACAACTTTTGAATGTGATCCCTTGCCGCCAACTCCGGGACCACACCCCCGTGGGGCCTGTGGATTTCGACCTGAGAGTAAAGTTTATGGGACCTCAACCCGTGGACGCTGTCGAAGACGGCGGCACCGGTATCGTCGCAGGATGTTTCTATACCTAATATAAGCATTTCATAATATATTTTTATTTAATCCCTGCCAGCTTGCCCCGCATGGCTCATTTCATTAGAATTCGCCACCCTTTGACCGATCGCCATTGATTGCAGGAATAGTTTACATGCCGAGTGTTAAGGTTCGACAGGACGAACCGTTTGATGTGATTCTAAGACGTTTCCGCCGAGCTTGCGAAAAAGCAGGCCTATTCACCGAGATGCGCAGCCGCGAGCATTATGAGAAACCGACCACCGTGAGAAAGCGAAAGTCGGCAGCTGCGCGAAAGCGGGAAACGAAGCGTGTAGCGCGAGAGCGTTCACGCTACCAGCGCGCGTACTAGCCACATCGCCTGACGGCGGACTCCAGATGAATCTAAAGACCCGTATCGGCGAGGATATGAAAACCGCCATGCGGGAAAAGGACGTGGCGCGGCTGGAATCGATCAGGATGCTGCGGGCCGCGATCCAGCGTCGCGAAGTGGATGATCGGATTACCCTGGACGATGACGACGTCCTCGCGGTCGTGCAAAAGCAAATCAAGCAGTGCCAGGACTCCATTACCCAATTCCAGCAGGGCAATCGAGAGGATCTCGCTGAAAAAGAAAGAGCACAGGTCGAGGTATTACAGTCCTACTTGCCCGAGCAGATGGACCCGGAAGAGATCGGCCGTCTGGTCATCGAAATTATTGAGGAAACCGGGGCAACCGGCATGAAAGATATGGGCAAGGTAATGGCGCTGCTCAGGCAGAAACTGCAGGGCAAGGCAGACATCGGCCAGGTCAGTCAGCAGGTCAAGTCGAAACTCCAGGCTTGACGTCCCTTTCCCACCAGGATGCTGGTGAGAAATGCGGGCCGGCCCGCTAAAATCCAAGTATGGCCGGGCGCATACCTCATAACTTCGTCGACGAGATCACTACGCGTACCGATATAGTCGACATCATCGATAGCCGAGTGCCGCTTAAAAAAGCTGGCAGTGAGTACAAGGCCTGCTGCCCCTTCCACGACGAGAAAACACCCTCTTTCACGGTCAGTCCAGGTAAGCAGTTCTACCACTGTTTCGGTTGCGGCGCTCACGGAACGAGCATCGGTTTCCTGATGGAATACGACCACATGGAATTCGTCGAGGCCATCGAGCACCTCGCAGCTAGACTAGGTCTGGAGGTACCGAGGGAAGCAGACCCACATGCCGGCAAACAAACTGACACGGTTGATATCCTGACGATGCTGAGGCAAAGCGCATCGTATTACCAGAAGCAGCTCCGCAACCATCCCAACGCAGTCGAGGCTATCGAATATCTAAAGCGACGGGGTCTGACCGGGGAAGTTGCCGCCCATTTCGGGCTGGGATACGCTCCGGCAGGATGGAACAACTTGCTGAACCACCTCGGTGAGGGCGGTAAACGACGGGACCTTCTGCTCAACGCCGGCTTGATCACCCATAAATCCGGAGACCGCTACTACGATCGGTTCAGGAACCGCATCATGTTCCCCATAGAAGACCACCGGGGACGAGTCGTTGGTTTCGGTGGCAGATCCATAGGCGACGAGGAGCCCAAATACCTCAACTCACCCGAAACGCCGGTGTTTCACA
Organism: Gammaproteobacteria bacterium; assembly: GCA_024639325.1. Lineage (GTDB taxonomy): Bacteria > Pseudomonadota > Gammaproteobacteria > Arenicellales > JAANXG01 > JAHEKE01. The sequence goes on along the minus strand of JAHEIO010000016.1, from coordinate 3,286 downwards.
AGGGCGCCGAGCTATATGGCCTGCACGCGGCGCGAGGCGCCATCAAGGACTCTGCAAAGGCACTGGTGGTGGAAGGTTACATGGATGTCATGGCGCTGTTGCAGTTTGGCGTAGGCTACGCGGTCGCGACATTGGGTACGGCCACCACCCGCACCCAACTCGAACGGTTGTTCCGCCATACCGATGAGATAGTTTTTAGCTTCGACGGTGACCGGGCCGGCCGCGAGGCGGCGTGGCGGGCTTTGGAATCGGCGTTGCCCTGCCTACGGGAAGGCAGACAAATTGCATTTTTGTTTCTGCCCCGGGGCGAGGATCCGGATTCGGTCATTCGCAAGGAAGGCAAAGAAAGCTTCGAGGCCAGACTCGAGGGGGCGACACCGTTGCCTGAATATCTTCTCGAACAGATCGGGGCCCAGGCGGACCTCAGCCGCATGGACGGCCAGGCACGATTCGTCGAACTGGCGCGACCGCTGCTGAAAAAAATACCGCAAGGGCCATTTCGCGACATCCTGATCGGTAGAATCGCACAGATGGTTCCCATAGAGCGCGGCGCGCTGGAGCGGAGCCTGCCACCGGGCGACGTGCCCGCGCCCAGGCCTGCACCGCGGTCGGCCGAATCCTTGAAAAAGTCACTCGTACGGCTGGGTCTCAGTATATTGATCCAGAAACCCGCCCTGGCCATGGGTGTTGAGGACATAGATGAACTTGAAACGCTGGAGATGCCGGGCATCTCGTTGATGCTAGAGGTGATTCGTCTGATTCAGGAAAACCCCGATTTGGGCCCCGCGTCAGTACTGGAACGGTACAGAAACACCGACCATCACAAACATCTTGAAAAACTGGCGATCTGGGACCATATGATCCCTGTGTCGGATCTGGAACAGGAATTCGAAGCGGTGATCCTCAAATTGAGGAATCGCGTGTTGGAGCAACAAGCCTCCCGGCTGCTTCACCAAGACAGCTTATCCGCCGAAGAGAAATCAAGACTGCGTGACCTGTTGAGTCGGCGCTCGAAATAACCGCCACTGATTCAAATACTTAGGTTATAATTTAGGGTTTGTCCAATTTTCAGCATTAAGGTATCGAAGCGTGGACCAAGAGAGCAAACAGTCTGAACTCAAGAAACTGATCCTCAAGGGCAAGGAACAAGGATTTCTGACTTATCGGGAGATTAATGATCACCTGCCGGAAGACATGCACGACACGGATCAGATCGAGGCGGTGGTCAACATGATCAACGACATGGGGATCCTGGTCTACGACAAACCGCCCGATCCGGACAGTCTTTTGCTCAAGGAAGAAACAACCCCCGATGAAGAAGACACCGATGCTGCCCTGACCACCGCCGTAGAGAGCGAGTTCGGCCGAACGACCGATCCGGTGCGCATGTATATGCGGGAAATGGGCACGGTCGATCTGCTGACCAGAAAGGATGAGATCAAGCTCGCCAAGCGCATCGAAGACGGTATTCGCCAGTGCACCGAGGCGGTCGCCAGTTGCCCGGTCACCATCGAGGAAATCCTGCGCCTGGCCGAAATCATCGAAAACCAGGAAATGCGGCTCACCGACCTGGTGGTGGATTTCATCGACCCTAACGCCGTGGATGAACCTATCCCGACGCCGCAGCAAACCGGGCCGTCTACAGACGCAAGCAGCAATGATGACAGCGACGAGGAAATTGACACTGGTCCGGATTTCGATGAAGCCATAGCAAGATTCAAGCGCATACGGCGAAACTACAACAGCATGATGCGCTCGATCGAGCGCAACGGCATCGGTGACGAAAAGGTCAAAAAGATCCAGACCAAACTGGTCACCGAGGTCATGGAGATCAAACTCGCCCCGAAGCAGGTGGAGGCGCTGTGGGAGCGAATCAAGGACCTGGTCGAGCTGGTGCGAGCCCGTGAAAAAGGCGTCATGGAGATCTGCGTCGCACGTGCACGCATGCCCAGGAAGACTTTCATCAAGGCTTTCCTCGGCAGGGAAACGGACAAAGGCCTGTATCGTGCCCTGCTGCGCGCTGCCGGCGACAACAAGCCGGTCATCGAGGAGTACGCGGAAGAAATCAAGTCCCACCGCGAGAAACTGCAGGCTTTCGAGCAGCTGGCCGGCATCCCCATTCACGAACTCAAGGAAGTTAACCGCCGTATGTCCATCGGCGAGGCCAAGGCACGGCGTGCGAAAAAGGAAATGGTGGAGGCCAACCTGCGCCTTGTCATCTCCATAGCGAAGAAGTACACCAATCGCGGACTCCAATTCCTCGACCTCATCCAGGAGGGCAACATTGGATTGATGAAGGCGGTAGACAAGTTCGAATACCGACGGGGCTACAAGTTTTCCACCTACGCGACGTGGTGGATCCGACAGGCCATCACACGCTCGATCGCGGATCAGGCCCGGACCATCCGGATCCCGGTGCACATGATCGAAACCATCAACAAGCTCAACCGCGTATCACGGCAGATCCTGCAGGAAAAGGGCCGCGAGGCCCTGCCCGAAGAACTGGCGGAACGCATGGACATGCCGGAGGAAAAGATCCGCAAGGTGCTTAAGATTGCCAAAGAACCAATCTCCATGGAGACGCCCATCGGAGACGACGAGGATTCGCATCTCGGGGATTTCATCGAGGACAAGAACGTGCAGGCCCCGATGGACGCAGCCACCGGCTCGGGGTTGACCTGGGCGACCCAGGACATTCTGAGCACGCTGACTCCCAGGGAAGCGAAAGTACTCCGGATGCGCTTCGGAATCGGCATGAATACCGATCACACGCTGGAGGAAGTCGGCAAACAGTTCGACGTAACGCGCGAGCGCATTCGCCAGATCGAGGCCAAGGCACTTCGCAAACTGCGCCACCCCTCGCGCTCGGAACACCTGCGCAGCTTCCTGGAACAGTAACCTGAGCAACAGGTTATAATGACCTCGGCTCGTGGTTACGAGACCAAAGCACTCCCCCATCCTTGTCGGGCCTGTAGCTCAGTTGGTTAGAGCAGTGGACTCATAATCCATTGGTCGTAGGTTCGAGCCCTACCAGGCCCACCAGTAAAATCAATACTTTCGCCATCCGTTTCAATCCGCAAGTTATCCATTCTGACGCCTAACTGTTGAACAATCCTGCTGATGTTATGTCGTGTATCTCGGGCCGGACCATTGTAACCCCCTGAATTGACGCGGCCATCGCCTGGTATAAGGAGGCGTATATTGCGCAGAGGAAAGTACGGCTCTGCCCGCATCATCACGACCGCCGCCTATGCTAATTAGCCCGCCCGGTGAGAAATGCGGGCTA
>JAHEIO010000168.1 GCA_024639325.1 Gammaproteobacteria bacterium | reverse complement strand
CCCTGTTCTGAAAAAAGTCGGCGAAGATCGTTGGTACCTTTCCGCAGCTTTTGCGCATGGAGAAATAGAAGCCACGATGGAATTTGACGGAGGCTTCCTGCGCGAAGCAGAAGTTGATAGCGATGGTCACCGGGTGCGGCTCGTTCGAGTGCCAGCTTGAATCATGAAACGCCTCCGCATTGCCGCACAATTCGAAAGCTGCAAGGGAATTTTTGGAACGGAGGTTTCGTGCGCTGGCACCAGGTTACCCAGTGGATGCCGCAATCGAATCAGCTCCGGTAGCGACCGGCGTTGCAAACGCTATCAACCAAACACCGACTAATGCAATGTTACTTGACATACTGATTCGCAATATCTCTGCCTCGATGCTCCTGTTCGCCTTGGCGACCACCGCTTTGGCGCAGGAGGTCCGACGTGAGTCCATAAGCCTCGATCAGTTCAACGAACTACGCCTTGTACCGGTTACGATCTCGGACCGAGAGATCGTGGATTATCAAGTCTCCGGCGAGCGCTGGTCCGTTGTCATCCCTGCCACGCACACGGGTGTTACCGGATGGGTCGCGGGCCGGTATCTCGTCGAGTCCGCCGCACCCCGAAGACCCGCGATGGCCGAAGGCGGGCCCATCGGGAACGGCGTGCCGTTTGATGCCACCGGCTTGGTGCCTTGTGCTGCGTGCGTCGGCGAGCCTGCTGCCTTGCAGGTGCATTCTTATTTCGCTTACGGCTGGCTCTCGTAAGGTAACGCCCACTGTGGTTGGCGCGCTTCTACGCAGCTAAGATCGATCGCTGCGTCCGGATTTTGAACAAAGCCAGTGGCAATTTGTCCCACGCAGCTTTCTGCGTCGTTCCAAGTCCCATGTCCTTGCTGCGGAATGAGGACGAGGATGCTGTTTTCCAGCTCGCGGTCTGCGCGTCTCCCCATGTAGATTGGCGTGCGAAAATCGTAAGCGCCCTGCAAAATTATCGTCGGCACATTGCTATTCACCGGATCTTTGACCTCAATGGGCGCCGCGGTAATTGACCAATTCTTACAGCGACCCGCCTGCACTCGTGACATGTCCAGATCCACGAGTTGCGGGAATTGCAAATCGTTGTAGCTGTTCACCGCATCCTCATAACGTTCATGCAGAATATCGTCAGCGCAGTGAATCGAGCTGTAAAGAAAATGAGGGATGCCACCGGTAATGCCTCGGCGCGTACTGGCCAGCTCCATCTCTGGAGTGCCTTGCGTGGACGCCACGATTGCCAATTGTTGCGCGACATAAGGAGACCCGGAGATGTCTTTAGCGGTCAGCTTTTGCAGCATCTCCAGCATCTGGTTACCGGTTTTGCCGGGGTAGCCTTCCGCGATGATAGCCTCCAGCGTCGGGAGCGGCTCTTCCTGGACCAGTCCAATGTTCATGTAGACGCGGAATTCAGCTGCCGCGATATCATCAAGAAGGGCAGATGCATCAGCCAGAAAAGCCTGCACCGGATCACTCGGATCCAAAGCGATCTCTGGCAGGGGTTCTGCTGGGTCGGTGCCGACTTCTCCGGCACGCAAGGCGAGATAAGTATCTAAAACACCTAACTCTAATTCAGCGATCATTCGGGGCATGAATCCAGCGCGGGTGTTCGTGACATCAGTGAGTTGATCAACGACATCATCGATCGTGACCGTCTCCCCGTTCACAGTGAGCGACGTTTGCTCGAGACTTTTTAGCAACGCAGCGAGCCGCGCAGCTAGATTGGGGTAAGCCCGGTCGCAGACGGCATCCGCCCGGCAGTCATTCAATAACTGCAGCATGAAGTCGTGATCAGAACGCACGAGCGTTCTGATCAGATAGACAGACGGCGGGAATGTTGAGTCTAAAATGACCGAGCGCAATTCCGGGGCATCGTCGTATTCGGCCATATTGTTCATAATCGTCATCGCCAGGCGCGTGCCGTAGGACGCGCCTTCGATATTGAAAATTTCATAGCCTAGAGCTTTGATTAGCTCCACCGCGTCGCGAGCACTCGCGGCGGTTGTGAACTGGCTGGGGTCGATCCCCCTCGAGGAGAATTGCTCCCAGCACGTCGCGTTGAGTAGGGGCAAGTTGAGATCGGAAAGGTCTGGAGACGGAGGAGCTTCGTCGCTATTGGCGACTGCCAAGAACCTGGTGGCGGCTGCCTGTAAGGCCTCAATCTGGTCGGTGGGGGCGCCTTTCTCGAGAGCCAACACGAGGCACTCTTCAAAACCCAGGCGCTGACTGACACCGACACCGCGAATATCGAAAAAGATGATGTCGCGGTCAGCTCGCACATTCTGATATTTATCGAAATTTCTCGCAAGGACCGCAGATGCGCCAGGGCCGCCCGCGAGATAGAGCAGTGGGTCTGGTAGCGGGTTCTCGCCAATCGCCCTGGCCACCAGAAAGCCTAAGTCGAGGTTGCGGCCATCCGGGTTCACCCAATTCTGTGGCACGGTAAAGACGCCGCAGATATAACTCTCACCCTCTACTTCGTTTGAGCCCCCAGCCGTTCCCGGTAAACAAGAGACAGTGTGGAGACCAGGCTCCCGATCGGAGAGCTGAGGCGGTGGTGCAAGAGCGGACAGCCGCGCGAGGGCGGCTTCCAGACGGTGACTGGTTGTATGCACAGACGCCACAGCCACTTCATCCGCGACCTGTGCGCTTGCTGCAGAGTTCTCTGCAGTTCCGGCTGCCCAATTCTTCTGGCTAACAAGCAAAAACACCAGTAGAACACACGCCAGATACGCGCTCTTTTTCATGGGATACGCCCCTATGTTAGTAAGAACTGTGCCGGATTTGCCAGAGGCCAGGTTATTTGAGTAACGCCACCATAGCGAGCTCCTCTGATTGTGTATAGAAGCGGACTTCTGCTTCTGCGGGCGGGATGTTTTGGGTGAGTTTGAAGCGGCGGCGGTTGTTGATCCTGTTGAGCCAACCCAGCGTGGAGAATTCTACGGCGTCGAAGCTGCGCCAGGGACCTCGACGATGGATGATCTGTATCACGCGCCTCGCTTCGTAGCCATTTTTGCAACGTCTCGGCCATGCAGCCGATCTTCGGGAGAAGCGAGCAGATCGCCGCCCAATGCGAGGTGTGTCCGGCCTTTTTTCCAGAACCATGAGCGCCGTGCTCTTGCAAAGTTCAGCGGTAGGCCAAGCTGAAGAACGTGAAGCTGTTCGTCTGGGTGATTATCTGTGCCCCCGTCTCGGCCATCAGCGTCTCCATCGCGGAACTGCCCGTCGGACAGGCTACAAGATCGGACGCGTCATCAAGAAATTCGATGGTAAAAGCGCTTTCACCAACCAGTTGGCATTCGTCCGACGGGCTCCGGTAGCCGCGGACGAAGACGAGATCAGGATCAGGTTCGCTGATCGCGACCTCAACCGGCAGCTCTGTACATCCTGCAACAAAAAGCGCCGCTGGCAGCACTGCGAAGCATGCCACTGGCTGCTTCAAGCGAATAGTTGTCATTCTACTTTTCCCATGCCGCGCCTGCGCTGCGCCAGACGCCAACCTCTGCGTCCCAAACGCTCGCCGTCACGCAGGGCGTTGGCCCGATGCCGCTGCATTGAACGCCATGGACTTTGGCGAGAAGCACTCGGTGTCGGCCGATATCGGACATCTCCCATCCCTGGTTAAGAAGCGAGCCAAGCTGATCCCCGACAAGGAAATGCGACATGCAGCCACCGGTGCTGCAATAGAGGGACACGGCCGAAGAGCAGGCAAAGAACGACTCGTTTAGAACCCAGTCAGGTCGCAAATCCCCATCAAGATCTACACGCGTGATGGCGCCCCATTCCAAGACAAACTGACCGTTTTCGAAGTCAGAGCAAGCCTGTCGTGCCCGTTCGACCTTTTCAGCTAACGGCTCTGGTAGTTCTGAAATGTCATCGGCAAGGACGGGCATTGGCAACGCCAGACCCAACGCAATGACCGCAACAGCAAATGCCCTGACATTGCACACAAAGTCGCAGACGGCTTTCGATCTCAGCATCAGTTGCATTGGTCGTACCTATAGTCTCCGAACTCCAGCCAGTTTTCTCTCCGATTCCGGAAGATCAGAAGTTCAGGCGCATCCTCGGCCAAAAGGGCGACCACGAAGTCCTTGGGCGTTTCGGCGTTTCCGAAGTAGCTGTAGGATGTCATCGCCCGTTGAGTTTCGCCATTAATGGTGACGCGCGCGTCCCATTCATCGCTGGCATCGTCGAGGATTACGTACTCGATTTGCCGCTTGATCGCGCCACCGCCGCAATACACCACGCCTTCTGGTGCCTCCAGAGATGCGGAGCTTTGGTCCAATTGAAGGCATTCGGCCCTTAGCGACCGGATGGCCGCAGCCGATCCCTTGAGATCAAAAATGCCGTAGCTGATGTCTTGATCGACCATTGAAAGGTTCAAGTAGGCGTTTGCCGCGATCTGGTCGAGGACGAACGCATAGTCAGCCTCGTCGCTGAAAAGGATCTCGACAGGATAGTTGTCAACGATCTGGATGAACGAGTTTTCGCGTCCTGCCTGGAAAGCAGCGACTTCCTGGGATCCGTTTATCAGAAAACGAAAGGAAAGGACTTTCTTTCGCACGATGTCCTCGGATTCCTCATACGCGGCGGGAGCGAACCTGATCCTGTCGCACTGCACCTCGAGGGACATGTTGTTCGTCTGCATGAACGCGTTCGGCGTCTGGCCGTCGCTGAAGCGCCACTCGGCAAGAGCGGGAAGCGTAGATACGGCGAGTGCCGCTGCTGCGTAAATCAAATACTTCATCGTACCTCCTTCCTACCACCGCAGCGGCAGGATCCAAAAAAACACCTTCGCGCTCTAGCGGGGCAGTTCAGTCCGGTTCCGTTTTGTTGCCAACCTTGTCTGTCAACGCCGATGTGCCCGGGGGATCCTCCGGTGAGCGCAGGGTCACCACGCGTTGTGGGAAGGGTATCTCGATCCCCTCGGCATCGAGGCGTTTCTTAATCTTGCGGTTGAGGTCCCACAGGGTTGACCAATAGTGCTCGGTGCAGACCCAGGGTTTGACCACCATCGCAACGGCCGAGTCCTCCATTCCGACCATGTGCACTTCCGGCTCCGGCTTTGCCAGTACGTGCTCGTGCTGCTCAAGCACGTCCATCAATACGGCATGGACCCGGTCCGGGTCCTCGGCATAGGAGACGTGCACCTTGACGTCTACGCGCCTGACGCGGTTCGCCGTCAAATTCACAATGGTGTCGCCCCAGATTCGGCCGTTGGGCACGACAAGCATCTGGTTGTCTACGGTCGCGACGGTGGTCGCCAGCAGGTTCATGCGTTTAACGATACCT
>JAHEIO010000167.1 GCA_024639325.1 Gammaproteobacteria bacterium | reverse complement strand
GCTGCGGAATGTACGCACCCGGCACCTGTTTGCGCGGTCTGCTATGGCGGGGACAGCCGCCAGTCGAGCTTGGGCAACAGCGATGCTGGCCTATTAGACTGGACCTGGAATATGATTGCCGGTCGTAACCTGAACACGGTACGCCTGCGATTTGCCCTAAATGGACACTACGTCGATCTGGGAAACTTTAATTTTTTGAGCTGTACAACCCTCTCCCGCGTGCTTGCTTGGAAAGCTGCTCCGAGACCTTGCCGTGGATTTGAGAAATCCTTCTTGGGTAGACAGGTTGAAACCCGTGGGTGTCCGGGATTCGGTCGACGGTGAAACGCGGTTCCACTCGAAAAGATCTCCAGCAAGGGGCATCGACGACCCGGCGGCGCGCTCCACTCAAAGAGCGGACGCGATCCGGTCGGCGGCCACAGGGGCCGCCTCTTTAGGAAGGGCTGCATGGCACAGGCGCATGAAACCGGGTTCTAGAATCCGGCACGCGGATCCTGGCGTGAGGTTTACGTTGCACTGCTCCAAGAACCTCCGCCACAGAGCGTCGGCAGCCTCGTGGGTCTGGTCCGGGAGATGCTCACGAAAGTCCAACAGAAGGAAGAAGCCGGCTTCCGCAGGGACGTAGGAGATCCCACGGTAATCCAGCTCGCGAGTCACCGCATCGTAGGAGTCACGAAGCCGCTCGGGCATTACCCGCAAGTATCGCGAGACCCAATGCTCATCACCGATGAGCTCGCCCAGCAAGTATTGGGTGTCACCGGAACAACAGGACCAGTAGCTCTGACCCCGCACCGCAGTGCGCAGTTGTTCGCTCTCCGACACGAGGACACCACAGCGCAGACCACTGGCGGCAAAGTCCTTACTGAATGCCCAAACCCAGTGCACCCTCTCCCCCAACCGCGATCGAGTCCTGAGGACGCTCTGAAAAGAATCGGGTTCAAACACCGAAAACGCGTAGAGCTCGTCTACGACCACGTGGAGTTCCTTTTCAACAGCCCAATCGACGATGGACGCGACGTGCTCGGGGGGCAAAACACTCCCCCGTGGGTTGTCGGGATTCGTGAGAAGCAACGCCCTGACTGGGGAAGGGGCGCTCACCATCGCGCGCTCGAGGCTCTCGATAGTCAGGCAAAACCCATCGCGGCTGCGGGTATGCACGGGCACGATGTGCAGTGCATCGCGCGTTTCGAGGTCCATCCAGAAGCCCGCGTAGCTTGGCGTAGGGATAAGTACCGACTCGCCGGGGTCGGCGAGAGAATAGAACACCGTCTCGAGAACGGATCCGGCGCCAGCCAGCACGATGATATCTGCGGGGTCGAGCTCCCGACCTGCGAGCCGTGTCCCTAAAAACCGCGCGAGCTGCTCCCTGAACGTGAGACTTCCCGCAAAGTCATCGTAGGCGAAGGCGCGCGCCGGAACGTCACGGGGCTTTCGCACGGCGGCTTCCAGAAGATCCCAGACGATGTTGTTCTCAGCGATACAAAGACCGAGATAGCCATCGGGGTTGTCGGTGGGATGCCACGCCCCGGCGATCCTCGTAAAGTGCTCCGCGATATACTCTGGAACCGGCCCGTGCAGTAGTGCACGGCCGCGGTGCGGCAATTGAGCCAGCGTGTTCTCCTGAATTCTGTGGTTATCTGGGGTGGTTCAGCCTTCGTAAGCAGAACGGATAAGAAGCATAATCGCTATGCCGCATGCTAGCAATATGCTCACGGGGACTTATGGTCGGCCCCTGCGGGTCTCTTTTTGTGGTAGTTTGATTCCGGTTTTCTCCTCGCAATCTCGCCCCCGAACCTTCGGCGAGGAAATAATGTTGCATGGAGAGGAAGAGAAAACATAAAAAAGCAGGCGCTCACCTTAGTAACTCCAGAGGCAGGAACGGTTTTCCGTCGTCGGTCGCCCCAATATGTCAATCAGTCGGCTTTGAAATGGAGGAGCCAGTCGTGCCGCTTACATCGAGTGGCCGCAGTTGGCCGGTTGCTGAATAACGGAGTGCGATGAAATCTACTCACCCGAGACGAAATTGCTCTGGCCGCTATGGTTTAGACAACTGCCAGTCGAGGACGGCGAATACAAGCGTGGAGTAATAGGCCGGACCCGACCCACTATAGCGGTAGTTCGCATATGTCCCAGAAAGCTGCCATTTACCAGAAACTTCCAACACGAATATAGAATTCAATTACGTTGATCCCACCATTGGCCCGGCATTGGAAATTTCGAAGTTCTTGAGTGAAATACTGACCATAGCGATTTCAAGCCTCCACAAACGCTATGGTCTCGCCCTGCCCGGGCGCTGGTGGCACGACAAGCCGTGCTCCGATCTTTGAACACTCGATTTTGTTTTTCTCAAGTAGCTTCGCGACTGCCTCAAGGTTCTCAACTTCGATATCCAATGCGACAGCACGCAATCCACGGCCAACGGGAATGTCGCTTATCCCGTAATAGGCAGCCAGTCCTTCCGCAGTAAGAGTGGTCAAAGTGCCATTTGGCAACTTTTGATCCATACCAAATGAATGGGAACTGACTTCACGCTGGCCGCAAACCATTTGCAGGTAATACTGGAAATCCGATGGCACTGGCTCATACAGGGATACACGGCACAGGCGCTGTGCGCCATTGTTGTGACTGCACAATATTGGATCTTCCTTAGCCGCAGTTCCTACATCCTGACACAAGAACATGCTGAAATCTGGTGCCCGCTCATCCAACGCAAATGCAAGACGGGCATGTACGCCAGGTCTTTTAACCGTCACCAGTTTGCCTGGCTTGTATCCGGCTTCTTTGAAGGTCTTGCGTTCTGCCTTTGCATCTTCACCTGCAAATACCACCATTGAAAAACCGTTGTCGCCATTGCGGAAACGATAAGCCGCATCGCGACCCAAAAAATTATTGCCTTTGAGGATATTGTCTTCAACGGTTTCACGGTTCCCTATTGCAAGCGGCTCCAGAAACGTGCCATCGGCGAATTTTATGCAGCAATTTTCTGTGCCGAACTTGTGTCTGCCATCGGGGGAAACCGTGAATCCCAAAGATTGCATGCGTGCACGCGCGGTGTTCAAATCGGGCACTGGCAGTACGACGTGGTCGAGATTGCGGGGTTCTAATTTACTCATGAGCGCCGGTTTGCCTGATTGGTTGCCTGTTGGCAAGCTTGCTTGCTGTATGCCTCAAAATTTGATCACGACATTGCCATTTGCCTTGCCGCTTTGAACAAGCTCGTACGCCTTTACAATCTCGTTCAACGAAAACTCTGCGCTGATACGCGTGACGGATTCTCCAGGTTACACAAATGCTTCAGGTGGGTATATTCCGACTGAAAATGATTACATGACTGGAGGTTATGGAACTATACCAGCACTAAATACCTGTGCGCAGAAAGATACCAGTTCAAAAATAGTTGTAGCTCTGAAAAATATGCTACAAAAAATGCAATCTAACTAAAATTCAGCCTAACAAGGCAAATTTAACCGACGCCAAAAAGCGACACTACGCGGAGGTAGCGTGGGGTGCCGTTCAGCTTTGTCGCTAACGTCCCAACGTCAGCTTTCCTAAACCCGACCGGCTGGATTTGGTCGGTTACTGACGGACACCGAGCCGTGGGACCCATGTGTTCAAGCCCAGTTTTCTAGGTCCGCTTTATCGGGGACAACCGCCTTTCGATAACGGTCCGGGACAGAGAATATCTGCGTTTCCCATCAGTCTGGACCCGACCCGGTCCCTCGCCCAGTCCGCAGCGCCCAGCGCGGGAGTCCACTTAGCGGCCATAGCGCGCCGGAACTGCAAGGTCAGCAACTAGCCGGTACCGGTCGATGCCACCCAGCGAGTTTGCCGCTGTGGAATTGTGAAAGGCCGAAGCTTGAACGCCTCACACGCTCGAGATCGCAGTGAGAGCTCCTCGGCTTCCACGACAAGTTCTACGACGATCTCCCTAATTGATTTTATGCCGGAGACTAACTCGTAAGATTCACCAGCCAGCAAATTAGCGCGGTCGAATTCCCCGCCAAGCACGCCGACGCGGTAAGACGGCGATGCGTAGCGGAATGGCATTCGTCGCTGCAGACGAAACGCGTACCTAGCGATACCCTCTGAGCGCCAAGAGCAAGGGTACCAAGACCATTTGCTTCAGGTACTGGCGCGCTCGATGACTGCGCGGACCAGACCATCGGCGCCGCCCGCGACTGGAGGACCGTGACCGGTGACAAGATTCTCGAACGAGAGACCTGCCAGGCCAGAAAGAGTTTCGCCCACGGCGGGACCTGATAGCTTGTGAACGCGTCTCCACATGGGTGGATTGATCACGCCGCCCTTGAAGCCCATCATCGATCCAAGGATGCGGCCAATGAAGGATGCACCCTCCGTATCCGCGCAATTCTGGATGGCGTCACACGTCACTAACGTGCCGCCTCCGATGGGCACTAGGTACGCGCCTTCCCGCCATCCTGCCGTCTCGCCGTAGTCCACGACCACTCCGCCGTCGACTGGGCCGTCCGGTCCGAGTGTCCTGTCGACCCGGAGATCGCGCATCGCCGCACCGGGCAGCGACCACACCGTTGGTTTGTAGCGATCGACGTAGAATGGCTCGTCGATACCGTGCGAATCACTCAGCTTAATTAGGTGCTTGACCTGTCCCTTCGTGTCGAGCTCGGCCTGCGCCGAGTCGGACAGCCGGACCGCGTTCAGCACGACGAGTCCGGCGCCCGTATCCAGCACAGTCATTGTGCGCCCAATGCTCATGCCGGGACCCATGCGAAATGTGCCTCGCACGCAGTAGACGCCATCCGCCACAGTGGTCAGTGGTCCATGAGGGAGGGACTTCGGAAAACTCGCCATGGCGGAAGGCTACAACACTTGGCCAGGCCGAAGCTAGACTTGCGACAAATCTTTGGAAACTGGCCGAGAAACCATACCCCAAGGTCGATTGAAGCGAGTTGCACCGCGTTTCAGCATGACTCACTTTCAACTCCGCGCATCGTAAGTGTCTCGGCTACCTCCAAGGCATTGCTGCTTCGACCAATGGGTCTCCATTTCGCTCGGCACGGAATCAGATAGTCAGTTCAGATTGGGGCAACGCCGGGCAGATACTCGGGAAACGCCAACGGCTGCGTATTCCAATTGAAAACGGCCGCTATCTGGCTTCGAATTGCCTCGTACGCGTCCACCGTGTACGACAGCATTTGGCCGAAAGCACTACTACGTTTCTGTCGAAAACTGATCTAAACACTCAAATTTCGACGGGCTGCAATGGGTTCCATTACTGCCGGTGGGATTTAACAGGGTCCAGTAGATAATTCGCTGCACTGCACAGACAGCAAC
>JAHEIO010000015.1 GCA_024639325.1 Gammaproteobacteria bacterium | reverse complement strand
TAATACGTTCCCAACCCCCGTCCAGTCCCCTCACATACAAATTGAATCCCGCATTCCCCGTCTCCGTCGCCGTCGACCACTCAAACTCTATAAATCTGCCTCCACCCGTCGCTCGAAAATACGATAACGTCACCGGCGTCGTCTGCGTCCCGCCATTCCAGTAACCAAAGTCGACATTCGATATCGTACCGTCGCCGTTGGAGCCGCCGTCCGGATTGGTGGCAGCCGGAAGCGTCACCGTGAAACTGCTGTCACACGCGGTGCACTCCACACCGTACTGATCGGGATCCGCTGACTGCGTCATGCCGTCGACAATGGTGCCGGCTGTACTCACCTCGACACGGTACTCACCCGAAGGCAGGTCGCCGAAACTGTAGTCGCCGCCGCCGTCCGTGGTGGTGCTGCCAAACAGATACTCAACGCCGCCAACCACCCGGTACAGGGTCACCACGGCGCCCGGCGCCACCGCATCGATGGTCGGCCCGTCGTTCACGCCCAGGGTGCCTGCGCCACCGTTGTCCTCGAACACCGTGCCGTCGATACTGAACGGCGTCGCGGTCGTGGCCGCATACGCGAAGTCCACGCTGGTATCGGTGCTGTCGATCGCCAGCGTCACCGCGTACGGATTCGCGTGACCGTTGTTGTCCTGGGTCGGATCAATGCTGCCCAGAACTGAACTCATGCCGGCCAGCGCACCGTTGGTACCCAGGTTCCCGGCCACGTCCTGCGTCGTGTCGTCCGGTACCCGCACCACGTACGCTCCGGGCGGCAGGCCGAGGAAATTGTAGTCCCCATTGGCGTCGGTGGTCGTCGTGCGCACCAGATTGTCGATGCTGGGCTCTATGATGCCGTCGCCATCGTCCAGCCACAGCTCCACCGACACCCCCTGTATACCGGATTCGGCATCACACGCAGGCAACGGACAGATGTTCGGCTGCAGGGTACCCACCTGACCGCCGGGCTGCTCGGTGTCGTGCCAGATCGTGCCGCCCAGATTGCTCAACCCGCCACCGACCGTCGGCTGGTAGCCGAAGTCCGCGGTGTCATCGTTCGTGCAGATTCCACCGGTACCCGACGTACAGGCAATCGTACGCGGCAGGCTCACCGTGTTGCTCGGCAACAGACCCGGCAGCACCTGGTTGGCATCGGTGACGACCACTTCATAGCTGCCCGCCGCCAGACCGGTAAAATCGTACCCGCCGGCGGCGTCCGTGATCTGCGTCGCCGCCACGCTCTCGTCGCCGTCGCTGCAGGTGCCCGTGCCGCAATCGATTAGATCGAGCGTGACGCCGGAAATGCCGGACTCTCCCGCACTCAGTCCATCGCCGTTGGCATCGAACCACACCAGGTTGCCAATGCTGCCGTTCGCAATCACCGCCTCGGCATAGCCGAAGTCCTGATCAGTGACCGCGGTGCAGCTCGCGGTACAGGTGACCATGACATCGGTCACCGCCGGCGCATCGGTCTGCGTCAGACCCGCCAGCTCGGCCGAAATATCGGTTAAAATCACGCGATAATCGCCCGCGGCCAGGCCGGTAAATTCATAGAATCCTGTGCTCTCAGCCGCAGGACAAACTACCGTCGCGCCACAGGTGGTGGTCGTCCCCACCAGCACATCGTCCGCCGTACCCAGTACATCATCGACTCCGGCTTCATACAGATTCAGCGTGACATCGGGTATCCCTGGGGTGCCGCCCTGATCGGAGCGGAACACGGTGTCGCCAATGGAACCCGAGGCCGATGGTGAAACATCGTCCTGGAAGCCCCAATCCACGGTGTCCACGATGTCACCGCTGGTCAGGGCAGGCGGCATATAACTAACTGATCCCCCGTTGTTGGTCGGCGCGGCGGTGAAACCCGTGGGCGGCGTAACCGTCACCGTATAGACTTCGCTGCCGGTCGCCGGCACGCCGGTGAACAGGTAGCTGCCGTCAGCCGCGGTTATTCTGACCGGGCAATCGACGCCAGTGGTACAGACACCATCCTGTAACTCGACGACAACGCCACTGATACCGGCCTCGCCCGGACCCTCGATGCCGTCACCGTTGGCATCGCTCCATACCCGGTCGCCGATCACTGCCGTCCCGGACACCGGTTGATAACCAAAGTCCGCGGCGTCGTACGCCTGGCCGGCGGTCAGCGTAATCTCCCCGGTCATGCCGTTGGTGGCATTCGCTCCGGCGCCGCTGGCGCCGGTATCCGCCGTCGCCGACAAGCCCACCGGCAGATCCTTGTCCAATTCAACGTAGTATTCTCCAGGCAGCAGTCCACTGAACGTGTAGCTGCCGCCCAAGTCCGTCCGCCTTCCAGAAACAATCTGATCGTCGGCAGTGTTCGCAATTCCATCCGCGCCCGTGGTGTAAAGCACCATTCGAATGCCCGACAATCCGGCCTCACCTGTATCCCGGTCGCCATCGCCGTTGCTGTCCAGCCACACCGTGTCGCCAATCGAGGCGCTGACCCCGCCGGTATATCCGAAATCCAGATCGGTCAGCATATCCCCCGCCGTCACCGTATCCGTAATGTACGTGTCACCACCCCCCAGGTTCGTCGGCGTCGTCACCACCCCGCCCGGCAGCGTCTCCGTATCGACGTACACGACATAATTCGTGCCCAGGACTCCGGGCCTCAGTCCGGTGGCCAGCCAGCTGCCGTCCGCATTGGTGGTGATCGAGGCCACTTCATCGCCGGTGGTCTGGTCGAGCACCTTGACGGTAACGCCGCCGATGCCGGCTTCACCCGCATCCTGCACGCCGTTGTTGTTGGTGTCGTACCACACCGTGTCACCAAGCGTCACCGTACCCGGAAGAAAACCAAAGTCTGCGGCGTCGTGGTCGGTACACGTGCCCACACAGGTGATCGGAATCGAAGACGGCGTTGCACCCTGCGTGGCGGTGCTCCCCACCGTCACGCCACCAGCGTCGGTCACCACCGCCGCGTAATCGCCGGCAGGCAGACCGGTAAAGTCGTAGTTGCCGTTCATATCAGTCGTCGTCGCCGAGACCAGTACCCCATCCGACGGATCTCCATTCCGATCCGGATCCGTGAACAGACTGACCGTCACACCCTCGATGCCTGGCTCACCCACGCCCTGATTGCCGTCTCCATCGGTATCCTGATAAACCGTGTCGCCAATGGATCCCGAGGCCGTCAGGGTATTCTGATAACCGAAGTCGGAACTCAGATAAACATCGCCCGCGACCACCGTGACCGATGCATTGGTGTTGTTGCAGGTCGTACAGGGCACGCCGGGCTGATCGGGATCGCCGGTCTGGGTGTAACCCCCCAGCACACCGCCCGTATCCGTCACCACCACGTCATAGCTGCCCGCGGACACGCTGGTGAACACATAGCTGCCGTCAGGCGCCGTCGTCGCCGTGGCAACCGCCGCACCGCCGCCCGCAGGCTGCAGTTCAATCGTCACCCCGCCGATACCGGCCTCGCCCGCATCCTGCACGCCGTCGCCATCCGCGTCATTCCAGATCCGGTCGCCAATGACCGCGCCGGTCGGGGCGGGCCGATAGCCAAAGTCGGCAGCCAGGTATGTCCCGTACGCGGCCAGGCTGATCACCGCCGTCGGATCGCTGCCGGCGCTCAGCACCAGCCCTCCCGGCACGCCGCTGTTGACCCGGACCCGGTAGTCGCCCGCGGCCAGGCCGGAGAAATTGTAAGTGCCATTGGTATCCGCCACTGCCGTCGTCGGCTGCACGCCCGCCATGCCCGGATCCGAATCGATCGGGTTGCCCGCGCCGTCCGTGAGCTCCAACACAACGCCGCCCAGCCCTTCGCCCGCATCCCACGACCCGTTGCCGTTGGCGTCTAGAAACACCTCGTTGCCGATGACGCCGGCGCTGTTGCCATCCGTGACATAACCAAAATCGGCGTCGCGGTAGGCCTCACCCTCGCTCAAGCTGATTAGCGCCGACGGGTCGACTCCTGCCGGGTAAGTGGTTTCGGCCAATCCGCTCTGGACCGTGCTTGCATCGACGCGGACCTCGTAGGAGGCTGCCGGCAGACCGCTGAACAGGTAATCGCCGCTGGAGTTGGTGATCCTGCTGTCCCATGCGCCGTCCACAGGGCCATCGGGGGTCTGGATCGCACCCGCCGCGATCGTATAACCGTTAAGTGTGCCGTTGTCGGATCCGTCGACCGCGCCGTCGCCGTTCGTATCCAGTCCACCGCCGACAACGGCTACACCGTACCAGACGCCGTCGTCGTTCGCATTGATTGCGCCGTCGCTGTTGGTGTCGAGAGCATTGCCGATCACACCCACCGTGCTGTCAATCATTCCGTCGCCGTTCCGGTCGCTGTAGAGATCCACCGTCACGCCGGACAGGCCGGCCTCTGACGGGCTCTGCACACCGTCAGGATTCGAATCCAGCCAAATGCGATCGCCGATGCTTGCGGTGCCCGTCTGCCGGGCATAACCGAAGTTGATGCCGTTGATGTCCGATGCCGCCACGGTGACCGGGATTTCGTCGAGACCGCCGGTGATGAAGAAACCGTTCAGCACGTCCGCCGTATCCGTGACCTCGACGTTGTAGCCGCCGGCCACAACGTCGGGGAAGGTATAGTTCCCGCTGCCGTCGGTGAGTGTCGTCGCAACCACTTCACCGCTGCTGTTGACCAGCTGTACCGTCACACCCAGGAAGCGTGCCAACTCTTCAGGGTCAATTACGGCGTTCTTGTTCGGGTCGCGCCAGACAGTGCCGCTGACATCGGGCAATGAGGTGTTCCTGTAGCCATAATCGGCATCCAGGAAGCTGGGCTCGGTGGAAGTCAACGCTACCATGAACTCCGCGCTGTCCGGCGGGTTGGTCGAAGCGTCACCCGTAGTCAGGGTGTAGCCGCTGAGTGGTCCCTGCGTGTTGTCGACGCTCACCCAGAATGTGCCAGCAGGCAGGTCGGTGAAGGCGTAGGTTCCGCCGGCGTCGGTAGTTTGAGTGCCAAGCTGGGCGTCATCCCCGCCAGGTTCGAAGACGCCGTCACCGTCATCCAGGTATAGATTAACAGCCACCCCGGCGATGCCCGGTTCACCCGGGTCCTGCACACCGTCGCCGTCCGCATCGCTGAATACGGTATCGCCGATGGGCCCGAGACCCGCGTACCCGAAGTTGACGCCGGACACGTCGGCGCCGGCGATGGTCGCACCGCGTTCTCCGTTCTGGGCGTCCGGTGTCGTACCCTGAAGATTGCTGAGCTGACCGGCGGTGTCGGTGATGGAGATAACGTAGTTGCCGTCCGGCAGACCGTCGAAGCTGAAGTCGCCGTTCTCGTCGGTGATGGTTCGGGATACTACCGGTTCGACCTGGAGCGTGCCGTTGTCTTCAATGTAATAGCCGAAGTCCACGTCGTTTTCAGTGGGAGCCGCGGTGCTCAGGGTGGTGGATGCGCTACCATCACAAACCGTGCAAGGCACGCCCGGCTGATCGGGATCCGCGCTCTGCACGGTGTTGCCAAGCACATTATTGTTGTCGGTCAAGACGACGGTGTAGCTGTCACCTCCCGCGCTAACCGGCAGTCCGGTAAAACTGTAGTTGCCGAATACATCGGTGGTCACCGTTGCAATCAGGTTGCCGGAGCCGTCAAATAGATCGATTGTGACGTTGGGGATACTCGCCTCACCCGCGTCCTGCACGCCGTTGCCGTTGGCGTCGTCAAATACGGTGTCGCCTATCTCGCCGATGGCATTGACGGCATCCCGATAGCCGAAGTCGCTGCTAATTTTGACGTCGCCGCCCGCCACTGACACGCTGGACTGATTGTCCAGTGTGCCGTCCGGGTCGCCGGATTGAGTATAGGCACCCAGAATTCCACCGGTATCCGTAACGGCGACTGTATAGCTGCCTGGAGCGATATTGGTGAACAGGTAGCCGCCGTCCGCCGCAGTTGTTCTTACCGGGCAATCGACACCAGTGGTGCAGACACCATCCTGCAACTCCACGGTAACGCCACCGATACCGGCCTCGCCCGTGTCCTGCACGCCGTCGCCGTCCGCATCACTCCATATGCGGTCTCCAACGACCGCGGTGCCGGAATCGGGCTGGTAGCCAAAGTCCGCATCGGAATAGGCCTGGCCGACTGCCAGGCTGATCGGCATCGTTGGGACCGCGGTCGGCGTAAGATTCGTCGGCAAGGTGGCGGAATCCACGCTAACGTAGTAGAAACCGGCTGCAAGATCTTTGAACAGGTATTTACCGGTGGCGTCGGTCGTCGTCGTCGCGGCCGCGCTCCCGATGTTGCACGGCGTCGTTGAGCAAAGATATATGGTCGCGCCGGACAGCCCCGCCTCGGTAACGCCCTTACCGCCGTCACCGTTGCCGTCTATCCAAACCTGGTCGCCGATGCTGCCGAGATTGGCCGGTACACTGCCGCTGGCGTTGAGGTCGAGCTTGCCGTCGACAATGGTATAGCCGCCGAAACCGCCGTCGTCGGAGCCGTCGATGACGCCGTCATCGTTCATGTCAAGGAAGCCGTCTATGACGTCGATGCCGTCCAGAATGCCGCCGTCACTGGCATCGATGCGCCCGTCGTTGTTGAGATCGATGCGGCCGCCAATAACGTCGTAGTCGACGATGCCGTCGCCGTTCTCGTCGAGCACCAGGGCAACGGTAACGTCACCGACACCGGCCTCGCCCGGCGCTTGCAGCCCGTTACGATCGGAATCGAACCATGTTCGATCGCTGATGCTGTGCAGGTTCGGGTTTTCGTAGCCGAAGTCTGCCTTGTCATGAATAGTGCCCGCGATCAACTCTATGGCCACGGTCGGGTCGGTGCTGGATTGATCGCCGACCGTGAGGGTATAACCGCCAAGTACGCCCCTGGTGTCGGTCACCTGGACCTTGTAGGTGCCGGGATCAAGGTTATAGAAAGCGTAACCGCCGTCCGTTTCCGTGGTCACAACGTAGTCCTGCGTGCCGGCCTGGTTAGGGTCATCCACCGGATTGCCGTCAGCGTCTGTGAGCAGTAAGGTGACTCCGCCGATACCTGGTTCGCCCGTATCCTGCTCGCCGTTGCCGTTGGCATCGCTCCAGACGTAGTTGCCGATCATCCCTTTGGTGGGGTCAGTCACGTAGCCAAAGTCTACATCCAGCCGCGTCGCACCGGACACGAGGGCAATGCCCGCCCGCGGATTGGTTGTGCCGGCGGTCTCGCTGAGGGCCCCGTCCGGACCGGGCAGGGTGGTCTCATTCACCAGCACGGCATAGTCGCCTGCCGGCAGATCCCTAAACAGGTATCTGCCCTGTGAGTCAGTCAACTGAACGGCAATGGTATTGCCTCCGGTGGCGCCTGCGTCATCAGCGGTACCGTTAGCGTCGAGATCCAGCCTGCCGTCAATCACCGGCGTGCCAAAGTAAATACCAACGTCCGCGGGAGTTATGGACCCGTCACCGTTCATGTCAAGGTAGCCGTAGTCGCCGGCCCCGTTGTCGATGACCGAAATCCCTCGCAGCGTGACGCCGACGTCGGCGGAGGTAATGGACCCGTCACCGTTGACGTCGATGCGGCCGACTATGACGTCGTAGGATCCGGCCAGCTCGACGGTCACATTCGCCAGCCCGGGCTCGCCGTTATCGTCCACGCCGTCACGGTCGGTGTCCAGCCAGACCCGGTCGCCGATTCCACCCGGCACATCCTTGACTTCAAAATCCTGGTCGGTGGCGTCTTCACCAACGCCGAGAAGAACGCTGATATTGTTCGGGTTGCCGCCATCCGCGTCAGCCAGGTCCGTGCTGCCCGCGGGGTTGGTCTTGGTGATCTGGTAGAAGCCGTCCACCAGGTCGTTGAACAGGTAGTCGCCGGTGGCCTGGCCCGCGCCCGTGTCGCATGCCAGCGTGCCGCCACAGGTGACGGTGGTCTGCAACACGTCGTCCACCGTACCGAGAATGCCGTCAGCCCCGGCGAAAGTCAGGTAGACGGTGACGTCCGCAATTGGGGCGTCCATGCCGTCGCACTGGCCGATCACACCGTCTCCACCGTCGCACACGGCGCCGGCGATGCTGCCAAGATCCTTCTCGTAGCCGAAGTCGAGCCCGGTCGCATCCGCGTTCAGGGCACTGATGACGGTGCTGCTGTCACAACTGACGCAGGTGCCACTTTCGTCCGGATCGCCGGTCTGCATGTACGCCGTGCCGGGCAGCGTGGTGGTGTCCACGATGACCGTGACTTTGCTGCCGGCAGGTATGCCGTTGACGCTGTAGTTGCCGCTACTATCGGTCTGGACCGTGTAGGTCTGGTCGACGGTACCGTCATTGTCGGTATCGACATCGACAGTTACGGTAACGTTCTCGATATCCGGCTCGGCCCCGTTCTTCGCACCGTCGCCGGCAGTACCACCGCCGTCGCCGTTATCATCCCAGATGTTGCCGCTGACGCCGTAGGTGACAGCGCCGGCCGCCTGATAACCGAAGTCGACGTCATCGAAAGTGCCGCCGCTGGTCACGGTGCGGGAACCACTATCGTCGCAGGAAGAGCAGGTACCGCTCTCGTCCGGGTCGCCGGTCTGGTCGAAACCGTTCAACGGGCCCGTGCTGAAGTTGCTGTCGTCAACCGTGACAACGTAGGTGCCGTCTTCCAGTCCGATGAATTCGTAGTTACCGCCGGCGTCCGTGGCCTGAACGGCAAGCAGGGTGGTACCGTCGCTGGCATAGAGACTGACCGTGACGCCGGCGATGCCGGGTTCGCCGCTGTCCTGAACGCCATCGCCGTCGGCGTCGTTCCACACCCGGTCACCGATAGCACCGTTGTCGTCACGGCCGAAGTTCAGGCCTCCGCGCTCCTGGCCGGCGCTGACTTCCACATTGATGACGGTGGGCGATGTGGCCGTGCCCAGGTTCGACGGGATCAGCGGATCGCTCTCGCTGTAGCTTATGCTGTAGTTGCCGGGTTCGACGATGAATTCGTACTCGCCGTCCACATCGGTGGTGGTCATCGTCATTACCGGGTTGCCGTTGAAATCGGTACCGGTCAGGGTGACGACGATACCCGCGGGCAGGGGCGGCTCACCGCCGTCCAGCAAGCCGTTGGCACTGACGTCGTGGTACAGAGTACCCTCGAGCTCCGCCGCCTCCTTGAAGCCGAAGTCCGCGTCGGTGTAATTTTCACCCGCCGACAGCGCCACCGCGTCCTCTGTGCCGGTGGTCGCTATCATGGTGCCGATCAATCCCGCGTTGGGGCTGGACGGCGGCGCCGCGACCTGCTGCTCCTCGGCTTTGACCACGTAGTTGCCCGGTGGCAGATTGTCGAACAGGTAGGAACCGTCGGCGGCAGAGTCGGTGATGGCGTAGATGCTGTCGGTGCCGGGATCGATTTCCCCGTCGCCGCCGAAATCGTTGTAGAGCACGATGGTCGTCACCGCACCGCATTCGTGGATCGGGTCGGCACCGTTGTCGCAGCCGGCAAGCGGTCCATCCTGAACCTGGTCGCCGTTCATGTCGTACCAGAGGAAATCGCCGATGGAGCCGGTCCAGTTGTAGCCGAAGTCCACGTAATCGACGATGGTTCCGCCGGCTGTTATATTCACATCGACGACGTTGGACAGCGGCTGCGTGGTGCTGCCCTCGACGCTGACCAGTACGGCCGCGTCGCCCAGAATGGCGCTGCCTCCGTTCGGCGTATCGACCAGTGCAGTCTCGTCCACCTCGACCACCAGGAAATTCCCGGACGGCAGACCGGTGAATGCATAGATACCGTTTGCATCAGTGGTGGTGGTCTGCGCGATATAGTCGCCGGCGCTGATGCCGTTATCATTGTCGGCATCGACCCAGAGTTTGAGAGTGACACCGCCGAGGCCATTCTCGTTGTCGTCCTTCACACCGTCCTCGTCAGCGTCCAACCATACACTGTCGCCGATGGTGGACGGATTGCCGACGACTTGGAAGCCGAAGTCGGCGTCGTTGTATCGTTGAACGGCGGTCAACGTCACAGCATCTGTGGTCGGGTTGGTCGGGAAGGCGCCTGCCGGTACCGTCTGCAGGTTCACGTCTACGGTCCAGGTGTCGGCGTCGAGGCCCGTGATGCGGTACTTGCCTGAGGCGTCGGTGACGTCGCAGCTGGTATCGGTACCGTTGGTGGCACAGACCTGCACGCCTGGGATGCCCGGTTCACCGGCACCCTGGTCGCCGTCGCCGTTCAGGTCGCTGAACACCGTGTCGCCGATGGTGGGGACCAGGTAGGTCTCGACCCGATTGCTGGGTGTCGGCGGCAAACCCTCGGTCTCGTTTGTCTCACCGTCCAGGCAGGCCACGGCCTCGTAGTCCGAGTAGGCGGGGAAGGTGCTGAGTAGGGTCACCTCAGCCGTGGTCTTATCGACCTGCCAGAAACTGTTGACGGGGCCATTGCTTCCCGAACCGCTGCCGGTAACGCCGTAGAGCACGCCGTCGACAAAGCCGCTGAGGCCCTCCATGTCGTCGACGTTGTTGAAGCCGGTGCGGGTCAGGCGGCCGACGTCGGTGACCGCGCCGGAATTCTTGTTGATGATGACCAGGCGGTCGTCCGCACCCGAGTTGCTGGCCGAGCTGTTGGCGATGCCGTATAAAGTCCCGGTCAGGCGCTCGAAGGCGAGATCGTCGACATCGCCCAACGAAGGCGTCAGTGAGTTGGTGTTGATAACAACATAGTCGACACCGGCGCCATAGGTATTCAGCAGGGCGCGGCCGGTGGCCGGGTCGATCTCGAACAGCAGATCCTCCTGCAGATTGGTCGACTCACGCCGCGCCACGGCATACAGGCGACCGGTCACCGGGTCGAAGGAAATGCCGTCGACGTCCGGTGAGGTGATGTTGCCGACGCTGCCGCGAATGGTACCAATGTTGTTCGGTCTCGCCGTCGCCGCCCCGGTGTCGGGATCCATCGTGTAAAGCTGGTCGACCGTCGCGCCGTACAGCACGGCACCATCGAGATCCCAGGCGGCGGCTTCCATGGTGGTGGTGCCGGTCGGCCCAACATCGCTGTAGGTATGGGGCGACAGCCGCTCGACCGTCACCAGCTGGTCACCGGAATCGGCCACGGCGTAGCAAAGGTCGGGAGTCAACTTGGTCACGTTGGAGGAAGACAGAATGCCGAAATTGACCAAGGGATTCACTGTGGTGCCGCTGTCCACGGTCACCTGAAAGGTGAGCAGAGGCGTGACCACGACCGAGGGCGAAGTCGCGCTGGCGAAGGGGTCCGGCGACATGGTCGACGAGGAGGCCGCACCGCTAAACGTGAGTTCGCTGACGCTTGACGTGTCGGCGGTAAGATCGTAGGCGTAGGTAAAGGTCTGGCTCGAGCCTGCGGCAATGCTCAACGTACCGGCCGGGAGTGGACCACTGGTCTGTGAGAATGACGCGGTTCCGGTGCCGACATTGGCCACCGTCAGGTTCGCCGGCCCGCTGACGTTGTCGATCGCGGCGTCGCCGTTATTGGCGACGGTCATCGTGACGGTGACCTCGACCGCACAGTCGTCACCGGTGTCCGACGTAGCGCTGCTACTGTCGCAGCTCACAACCAGCGGCGTAACCGCGATGCCCGTAAAGGTCTCGTTGCCGCTGCCGAGAAATACCAGGGCACCGCCCCACTTCACGTTTTCAGGCGTATCGATGGTGACGACGCCCCAGGTATCGCCGGCGATGTCGTACTCGTAAAAGCCCTTACCGTTGCCGGTCAAGGCCCAGATGTTGGTGCCGTCGAAGGCCAGGGCGCCGCCCTGCTCAACGCCGTCGGGTACGGTGTCCATCGTGTCCCAACGATCGTTGCTGGTGTCGTAGCGGCAGAAAGCGTTGGCGTTGTCACCCTGGGTAGCGTAGATATAGGTTCCATCAAAGGTCAGGGCGCCGCCGTTCTTGACCGTCAGCCCGGTGCCGTCTTCGTCGGTGTCGCAGAAGGCCGCGCGTGCCACCCATGCGTCGGTGACCGGGTCATAGCGCCAGAAATTGTCGGAGTTGCCCTGCAGGGCATACACGTAGGTGCCGTCGAAGGTCAGGGCGCCGCCCTCGTCGACCACCTCTCCGCCGGGCAGGTCGGCCACGGCGGCATCGTCCCACAGACCCGTGGAGACATCGTAAAACCAGAAATCATTCGTCTTGTCACCGCGGAAGGCGTAGATATCGGTGCCATTGCCGGTCAGCGCACCTCCCTTTAACACGTTGTTGGGCGTATTGGCCAAGGCGGTCCAAGCCCCATTGGCGCCGGTGGCGGGATCGTAGACCCAGAAACTCGTACTGTTATCGCCCCGTAATCCGTAGATCATGCCGTCCACCGTGGTCAAGCCACCGCCTTCCTTTACCGTTCCCGGTGCATTGGTCGGGTCGATGTTCCAACTCGGTGAGCCGGCGTTGACGTCGATCTTCCAGAAGTCCGTTTTATCGTCGCCGCGGAAAGCGTACAGCTCGGTGTTCTCGACATATTGGCCGGGTGATCCGGCGTCGTTGGCACCCAGAGACCACTCCAGGGTGCCCGGCGGCGTGGAATTGTCGTGTGTGCCACTTAGGTTGGCACTGCTCCCCACGTAGGTGGTATCGGTGGGAATGTCGTCCGTCACCGTCACGTTGGACAGCAGGCTGGAGCCGGTGTAGTTCACGCCCAGGGCGTAGGACAAAGTATCGCCGCCAGTGGCCGCGGTCTTATCCACCGACTTGAACAGGGTGGGCAACTGGCCGGTGAAAGGGAAGTCCACGGTGTCGTCCGTCGGGGCGGCATTAGTGAGTGTGGCCGCGATTTCGCTGACGGATGGGGCCAGGCCTGGCGGGACATTCAAATCGTCTCCGTCCACAACCGCGATGTAATTGATCCCGTTGGCGGAGGTGGGCAGACCGGAGAAAGAATAATTACCCGCCTGATCCGTGGTTTCGGTACCGTAGAGCAGATCGCCCGGGTCCAGAGTGCCGTCGCCGTTTATATCAATATAGAGTTCGACCGTGACAGCCACGAGCGGAACATCGGTAGCAGCGTCTTCGTAGACGAAGTCGCCTATGGTACCGGAGCCCGTGGGGCGGTAACCGAAGTCCACATCGTAGCGCGGGTCCGCCGTGCTGAGGGTTAGGCTGGCTTCGTGGGGTGTGCCTATTCCGTCCAGATCCGAGACCGGGACATAACCGGATGGCAGGCTCGCTGAGTTGATCTTGACCGTGTAGTTGTCCGCATCAAGACCGTTGAACAGATAGTTGCCGCTGGCATCGGAGGTGGCGCTCGGGCAGCCCATACCATCATCCACGCCGTCGAGGGCGCAGTTGCCATCGTCAAGCTCGACCACGACGTTCTCGATACCGACCTCGCCGGAATCCTGGACGCCGTCCTGATCCCAGTCGGTGAATACGGTGTCGCCGATTGCCGACTTGACCGGCGTGGTGACCTCGTTGCTGTCGGTCGGGTCGCCTTCGCTTCCGACGCTGCCGGTGACGTCGTAAATCGAAGCGGTGTTGGCAATGATCGCCGTGCCGCCGCCCTCGCCCACCTGGACCCTGAAGGTCAGTGGCGGGGTCACCAGGACGCTGTTAGAGGTGGCGCTGGCGAAATTTATGGTGTCTCCACCGTTGCTGCCCGTGGCGTCGGCGGAGAAAGTCACGCTGCCGCCGGTCGCGGCCCCGGCGTTGAGTGGACAGGTCCAGCTGAAACCGATGGTGGTTCCGGCGGTAATGCTGCCGCTCACCGGAGAGGGACCGGTACAGGTGCCCGCACTGGCACCGCCGGCACCGGTCGCGGTGAAGTTGGCCGGGGTGATCCCGGTGACGTCGATCTCGGCGCCGAGGGTCAGGGTGACAGTAACCGAGTTGCCGTCACTGACCAGTGTGCCTGCCGCCGCCATGGCACTGGTGGTTGGTGCCAGA
Source organism: Gammaproteobacteria bacterium (assembly GCA_024639325.1). Lineage (GTDB taxonomy): Bacteria > Pseudomonadota > Gammaproteobacteria > Arenicellales > JAANXG01 > JAHEKE01. The sequence goes on along the minus strand of JAHEIO010000015.1, from coordinate 47,765 downwards.
ATATCCGCGCCGTTGTAGTAGACGTGATCGCCGTTCTGCTCGAAGACCGCATGGACGGAATCACCGGCGACGGCGATGGCCGGGTACCGATCGTTGTCGTCGCCGGCCAGGGTATCGATCTCTTTCTCGGTGCTGAAGGTAGCGCCGCCGTCGGTACTGTAGCGGTAGAAGATGCTGCGGTTGTTCTGATCGATCGCAACGTGAACGAAACTAAAACGATCGACCGTGATCGCGGCATTTTTGTCGCTGCCGGGCGCACTGCTGATGTCTAGCGGCGTGCTCCAGTTGGCACCGGTGTCGGTGCTATTGATGTAAAAGGTACCCGCGCCGTTCTGGTTGAATACCATATGCAGATCGCCGTTCGACGTGTCGGCGGCGATGTCGGGGAAACGGTCGGTGCCGTCGCCCGCGGTGCCGTCGATCTCCACCGCAACGGCGAAGTTCGCGCCGCCGTCCGTGCTCTTGCGGAGGAACACATTCTTGTTATCGTCGTCAATCACGACGTAAACGTTGCTGCCATAGACGGCGACCTGCGCGTTCTTGTCCTTGCCGTCCGGACTGGCATCGATCTGAATCGGCGTCGCCGGCCAGGTCCAGGTGGGGCCACTGCTGAAGGTGCCCTTGATGTAGAAGGTGTTGGCATTGTTCTGATTGAACACGACGTGGACGTTGTTGGATCCGTCCACGGCTATGTCTGGATCTCTGTCGTTGCCGTCGCTGCCCCGGCTGTTGCCGATCTCCACCGGTGTGCTGAAGCTCGCGCCGCCGTTGGTGCTGTTGAGGTAGAAAACGTTTTTGTCCTCATCGACCGCAACGACATGGATGTGGTCATTGCCGTCAACGGCGATGGCTGCCTGCCTGTCATTGGTGTCGGGGCTGACGTTGATCTGCTGCACCGCGCTCCAGGTCGCGCCGCTGTCGGCGCTGTTGGTGTAGTTGGTGTTGGCGCCGTTCTGGTTGAAGACCACGTGCATTGTGCCGCTACTGTCGGTGGCAATGCTATCGGGAGTAATGTTGGCCGAAGCGGTTAAGCGGTCGTTGTTGTCGCTGCCGCGGCCGCTGTCCAGGTTGTCCGAAAGCGGCGGGGCGCTGAACGTGCCGGTGTCGGTGCCGCCGGTAGAGCCGTCAACTGCCGTCGTATTGCTGCCGACCTTCCAGGTGACCTCCCCGGCGTTGCCGTTGGTGTAGGAGATGATGAGTTCCGGCGGGTTGGTGGCATCATCGCGGCTGGCCCAGTTTTGCGCCTTGTCGCCCCCCGCCTCGTCGGTACCCTTGAGCAACAGGCCGTGGTTGTTTGCGCTGCCGTCTACCCAGGCCTGAACCGCAGTGCTGACGTCCCAACTGTAGTCGGTGTTCTGGGCAGCGATGGCGTTCGCATCGAGCACCGATGAATCATAGTCACCGCCCGCGGTGGTCCAGTTGGCCGCGCCGGTGCGCTCGATCCAGTTCGCTTCGTTGGGCGCTGTGTTCGAGTTGTCGTTGTCGCCTTCCGTCCAGTCCGAGGTGACCCGATGCACGTCCACGTCCTCGCCATCGGTCACCCCATTGGTATGGTGCATTATCAGTTGAGCCGAGGTGATGGTCGCGGTGGAAGGTACCGTGGAGACATCGAACTGCACGAGGACACGCCTTGCCTGTCCGGATCCTCCGTTGGTGACCAGCGGATCGGAGGCGCCGAAGTTTCTGTCATCGTCGTTCTGGTTAAGGTACGTGTCCTTGTCGGCACCGATGGTTAGCGGCCCGCCAGGACCGGTGCCCAGGAAACCACCCTGCCCTGCACTGACGAACGTCGTGCCGGTCGGGACGAGATCGGTTACGACCACGTTGGACAGAACCTCCGAGCCGGAATAATTCGGCGTAATGGTGTAGGTGATTTCGTCACCGGGGCTTGGGTTGGCGACGTCCGCGGTCTTGGAAAGAAGCTGAGTGAAGGGAAAGTCGTTGCCGAAACTGTCTTCGTTCTCCAGCAGCGTTACCGCGAGATTGTCGCGCTGGGGCGTGTAGCCGGTCGGTACGCTGGGGCTGTCCTGGTCGATGTCGACCACGTAGTCGCCGGCGATCAGGCCCTCGAACAGGTACAGGCCGTTGGAGTCGGTGGTGGTGCGAGGACAGGAATTACCCTGCCCCGTCGTGTCCGGATCGCAGGTGCCATCCTTGAGGATGACCGTAACGCCGGCCAGGGGCACGTCGCCCGCGGCGGGGTTGTAACCATCGACACCGTCCTCCTCCTGGTAAGCCCGTCCGCCCAGGTTGCTGGCGATAACGCCGAAGAAGCCGACGTCTGCGTCATCGTAGGTGCCACTAAGATTCGGTACCGCGACGGGATTGCTCAATCCGGTGGAAATCCGGAAGGACTTGGACGGCACCTGGTTTCCGTAGTAATCGATCAGATCCTGGTCGGTGCGCGGGGCGAAGACGAGGTAGTCCAGGCCCTCGGCCAGACCGGTGAAGCCGTAGTTGCCGCCGGCATCCGTGACATCCGAGGCGATCTGCTGATCATCCGGGTCGATGGCGCCGTTGCCGTTGGTGTCCTCGTAGAGCAGCACCGTGACGTTCTGGATACCGGGCTCGGTACCATTCTGAACACCGTCGTCCGCTGTTCCCCCGCCCTGACCCGAGTCATCCCACATGGTGTCGCCGATGGCGCCGCTGCCGGCGGGCTGGTAGCCGAAGTCGTTGTCGATGCTCTCGTCACTGTCATTCAGGAATACGTCATAGCTGTTGTCGCCCACGCCGCAGGTGCCGCCACAATTGGCGCCGTCTGGATTGGCGGTCTGGTTGTAGCCGTCAACCGGAGAGCCGGTGCCGTCGTCTACCGCAATCCGGTAGGTTGTTCCGGTAGTCTCGTCCGGGGCCAGGCCCTCGAACAGGTAGTTGCCGTCGGCGTCGGTGACCGTGCTCTTCAGCAGGATATCGTCACCGCCGCCGCAGGCGCCGACGCATTGATACAGATCAACCGGCACGGCGGGTGCGCCCTCGTCGCCCGGATCATCCCGTGTGCCGTCGCCGCCCCAGTCGCGGAAAATGTTGCCGCCGATCTTGGAACCACCGACGTTGACGCAGGCCAGGGCACCGGTGCTTTGGTTGATACCATTCTGATTGGTGGTGTAACTGTTGCAGTAGCTTTCGGGCTCGGTCGCTGCGTGCACCCGGGCATTGAAGACGATCTGCAGGCTGTCGCCGTCATCGATGCTCAAAGGCACGGTGAACACCGGGCTTTGAGAATCGCTGGAATCGATGCTGGTGCTGCTCGTCAGGTTGGCACCGTTGACGGTGACGTGTACCGCGTTTAGATAGCTGAATCCGTCGGCCAGGTGTTCGGTAATGGTCACCGGGTTGCCGCTGGGGCCGCTGCCAATGTTATCGATATTGATTGTGTACTGAACGGTACCGCCGGGGGCGACGCTGGTTGGGCTGACGGACTTGGTCTGAACCAGCAGTGGTATGTTGCCGGATGGGGTCTTTTCGTTTGAGCAGCCGTCAATGGTCTCGCCGCCCAAGGTCTCACCCTCGACACAGATTTCGTTGTCCAGGATGCCGCTGCCCGACGCCTCGACCGTAACAAGGATCTCCACCTTTTCTCCCCGAAGGACGTTGGGAAAGTTCCAGATCAGGGGATTAGGGCCCGAGTCCTGAGCGGGGACGGCGCTGATGAAGTTGACGCCGCTGGGCAGGGTCTCGCGGACGGTAAGGTTCAGCAGGTCGTTGCCACCGGCATTGTAGTAGTTGATCCTGTACTGAAACGTGTCACCGACTTGCACTGCCTCGCGGTCGGCGGTCTTGCCAATCGCCGCACAGCCATCCATCAGGCGGCTGTTCGGATCGTAGTAGCGCCAGATATGGTCCTTGCCGCCGGAGTCGCCGCCGGCGTCGCCGCCGAAGGTGTCGACCCACCACTTCGGACAGCCGGTATCGTCGAGGATCTCGCTCGTATCGATGACCCTGATCTTCACCCAGGCATATTCCGGATTCTCTAAAGTGAGCTGGCCGTAGGCCCAGCGAACGGCTTTGGGACTGGCGCCGTCGCTCAGCGAGACGGTCACCGGCAGATCGGCCACGCTGAGATCGACGCCGAGATCGGTACCCTGGCCGATGACGTACGGCTGGTCCGGCGGATTGGCGCCGGGCGGGTCGCTGGCGATGGTGCTGCCGGGGTATTTGATGCGCTGCCACGGGCCGATGTCCTGGGTTGCCGCATCGACACAGGCGGTGGTCGGTGCATAAGGCAACGGATCGCAGATATCGTACTTATCCTTGTCGAACTCCCACGCGTAGCCGCTTTGCGGGCCCGCGACGGCGCTGGCCAAGCCCCAGGGGGCGTAGCCGCGACCGTTGGAATCGATGACCGGCGAGCCCTCGTATTCCGGATTGTCGGAGCCGGAAATACCGAAGGCCTGCATCTGCCAGGCATCCCACTCGTTCAGCGGGGTGCCAAAGAAAGTGCGGTTGCCGACGGTGTCGCCGCTGTTGTTCGTAATTGCATTGGTGATGTCGCCGGTGACCGGGTCCTTGGAGCCCGGGTAGCTGCCAACGGCCGTCTCAGGCGCGGTTGAGAAGAAGATGCCTATATCGCCGTAGACACCGGGCAGAGTGCCCAGGTTGGCATTGCCCGCATCCGCCATGTTACTTGTGACGCCGAGGACGTTCGGCCCACGCAGTAGGCCCGATACGTCGACGGTGGAGTCACCGCCGGCTCCGACGGAGGGCATGGCGGCCTGGCCGTGGGCTGGGATCTTGTCGTAACCGGTGATGCCGTCGGATGGGTCGTCGCCCGCCGCCAGGAAGGCGGCATCGAGGACCTGGATGCCCTTGGTTGGGTAAAAGGTAGTGTAGCCGCCGACGCCTGTATCCGTGCCGTCGTCCGGTACGGCCTTGATGATCAGACCCAACTCGTCGCCGGCCTGAAGCAGCGTTCGCGGCGGCGCCCAGCCCGGATCCGCGATACGCGCATCCAGCATCGCCTGGGTATCCGGGTCGAAGAAGACGTAGACCGCGCTGGCGTCGAGGTTGTGGGCATGGGCCACGCTGCCCACGCTTGCCAGACCCAGCAGCGCCAAACCTGCCGTAAGTAAATAGCGCGGTTTGCGACGCAAGTGCCGGACCCCTTCACCGGAGGAAATCCGCAAGCTACGCCTCTCTGCAAACAAGAGTCCAGAGATATTCATTGATCATTCAATCAGATGCGACAGCACACTTGTTGCGGTAAGATCGGGGCGTCCTCACGACACCCCAATCGGCCGCTTTCGAAACGCTCATTGGTTCCGGCAGACCTAATACTTCAATGTAGGTAACCCCCGGCGGTTATCAACATTCCACACTCTTGGTCAAGTCGTTTGTGGTTGCTGATTCACCGCATATCACCCGACGCGCTCATGGGTGCCGGATCCAAAATTGGAAAGCATCGGTGGCGGCACTTGTTGTTTAACGACAACAACTTATGATCACGACCTTAAGAATAGTCGTAATTCGAGGTAATACAATCCGATTTAGAAGGACTTCCGACGTGTTCACGCGGACTCGAATCGATACGCGCCCCTAGCCCGCATTTCTCACCAGGCGGCTATAGAATCTCGTTAAGAATCGCAAACATTGAGGTCTATGGATTTGTCCAAGAAACAGCGTGTCTTGGAAACGCCTATCCGGGCGCTGGCTGGTCCGGGCCCCGGTGTACTTGGGCTTCATTCGATCCATAGCACCGGCTATGCATCTCACTGGCTCGACGCATCCTAAGCGCCTCACCCCTTCGGGGCTACCGCGAAAAATCGCTCCCGGCGATTTTTTCAGCCCGGCGTTCATCGGCACCTGTCCTGCGCAATCGCTCGGGATCCTGGTGAGAAATGCGGGCTAGCTCTGTAATCATTTGTTTAGCCAGGTTTGAGAATAGCCGACCTCGAGCAGGGGGGGGAAGACAAATCGCGTCAATTGCTTGATCGGAAAGAATTTGAGATCGTAGATCGCGGCGGGGCGCCGCTCCTACAAAACATTGCCGCTATCGGACAATCATTGTAGGAGGCACGCCCCGGGCCGATTGATCGCGGCGGGGCGCCGCTCCTACAGGGGTCGGGTGAAGCGCGGTCGGCTTGTAGGAGGCACGCCCCGGGCCGACTGATCGCGGCGTGGCGCCGCTCCTACGTGATCGTTATGGCGTCGGGGCGCGATGCCGGTTCGCGCGGGAAAACCAGGGTGAATCTGGAACCCTTATCGGTTTCGCTGTTGACGTCCACGCGGCCACGGTGGCGTTCCATGCAGACGCGAACGAACGACAGTCCCAGCCCTACCCCGGGCTTGTTCCCGTGCTGATCGCCGCCGGCTCGCTGATACTGGTCGAAGATCCGGTCCACGTCCTCGCGGGGTATGCCGTATCCGGTGTCCTCGACGATGCACCGGACCTCCCGCGCGGTCTCCTCGATGGCGACGGTTATTTCCGCCTGCGACGGACTGTACTTGACGGCGTTATCGAGCAGGTTGATAACGGCACGCTCAAGTAGCGCTGGATCGCCGGTGACGTTGGCCTCGTCGGGGAGTTTGCGAATCAGTCTCATGTTACTGGCGACGGCCTGGTCGGATACGGAATCAACGGCCTGATGTGCCACCGCGGACAAATTGACGTTTTGAAACTGCTTCCATTCGGCGGTCTGGGCACGGTTGAACTCTAGAAAATCATCCACCAGCGACAGGGTCCTGAGGGCATGGTTCTCGATCCGCTCCAGCATGTCCACGCCGATGCGTTGTGGATCCGCCCTGGCGATACCGGTGATCGCCAGGATCGAACTCAACGGCGAACGGAGATCGTGTGATATGAACGCCGTCAATTCTCGGCGTTGGCGCTCGCTCTCCCTCAACGCCGAAATGTCTGCAAGACTCAACAACAGTCCGCGACTCTTCTCGGAGTTGTAAACGAATGACGACAGCTGCACCAGCAGATGCAATCCATTTGGCGCACGCACCGAGAGTTCGGCGGGATCGCTGTCGACCATCACCGCGCGAAGAATTTCGGGCCAGGTCTCATTGCCGAAGATCTCCAGTTTGAACAAATACTCCGTGATTCCGCGTCTCGCCAGCCGTTCGGCGCTGTCGATGCCTAAATATTTTTCGGCCCGGGTATTGGCCAACATGACGTGACCCAATCCATCGGTCACGACGACACCCTGCGCCATTTCCGCCAACGTATCGGAAACGAAGCGGCGCATGAACTGTATCTTTTCGGTGGAAGCCTGAACCTGCTCGATACGTCGTTGAATGTACTCCGCGACGTTGCGAGGCGGGTCAGCCGTGGGCGCCCGCAGGTTCAATGCTATCGGCGTCAACAGATCCAAGTATTTCTTACCCAGCCCGGCCTCATCCGCGCATCGAACGCCGAAATAGAAATCATGCGGGCTGCCGTGGATACGCATCCAGGCGTCGGACCCGTCGACGTGCCATACGTCAGCCGCTGCCGACGCGATGTCGGGGCGCGCCGGCGCATCCTCCCACCGATCGAGGACACGATGGGAAGCATCCAGAACCACCGCGCCACGCAGCGGTACGATGCAGCCGAGAAACGACATCGATTCAGCAAGAGGCAGACCGGATATCGACTCCGGTACGATTCGTTCGCCGTGCAGAACCTGCAGCGCGCGATTGAGATAGATCACCGTCTGCACCAGGCGCCGCCAGCTCCACAGCGGATAACTGATGAGCTGTACCACCAGGGCACTGGCCGGCGCATACCACAGCCGGGTGGTGTGCAGCAGCAGCATGCTGAACGCAATGTTGAAAACAATGAACCCGCCCCACACCAACAGGGACCATCGGGGAAATCTGGGATACAGCAGTACAGGGATCAGCACGAAAAAAACCGCGGCGCACCACCACCAGGCAGTCGTCAGCGGCTGAATCTCGAGCCCCTGCAACAGGACGTCCAGCTCGTTGGCCACGATCTCCACGCCGGGCATGGGCTGTCCGTGACCGGATACCGGCGTCGGCAACAAATCACCCAGCCCCACCGCGGTGGCGCCGACGACCACCAAGGCGCCGGAAAAACTATCCGGGCGCAGCCGATTTTTTACTACGTCCACATACGACACTCGCGGTATGGTCCCCGGCGGACCCGCGAACGGGATCCAGATCTGGTAGTCCCTGACCCACACCATCGACGATTCACCACCTGACGGCGGTACGCGCAATCCCGCCAGATGCGGACTTCTCTCCGGATAAGCCACGGCCAACATGGCCAGCGCGAAACTTGGCCAGCGCGGGGACTGCAGCCCAGCTTTCAGGTAGGTACTGCGCACGATTGCGTCCGGGTCCAGCTGGCGATCCACGTGCCCGATGGCGGCGGCCGCGTCGGATAACTCGCTGAACGGGAGGATTTCGACGAGCTGCCCGCCCAGTCGGCGTTCCGTATTTGCAACCGGCAGCACGACGCGGGCGTTTTCCGCCACGGCATCGATCAGATCGCTGTCCCCTTCCGGATCACCGTCCGCGGCTTCAGAAAACAGTATATCCAGTCCGACGGCGCGGGCGCCCGCCGCGTTGAGCTTCTCGATTAGTTGCGCGTGCACGGAACGGGACCAGGGCCAGCGCCCCAGCTCCTGCAGGCTTTGCTCATCTACGGCAACGATCAGAATTTCCTGAGACGGTGTCCGCGTCGTGTTTTGAATCTTCCAGTCGTAAAAAAGTTGATCAACTTTCCAAGTCCAGCCCGTCAGCACCAATACCGTGACCAGCGCGATGAGTATCGCGGACAGCAGAAAGCGTTCAGGAATCCGCAACCACTCAGGGTCCGATTACAGTATCAGGACGGCTAGTACAAAGGCAGCGAGAGGCATCCACCATTTGCCCTCGTGAGGTATCTTTATCGTCTGGGGTTCGCTGAAGGCGCCCTCGAACCCGTTTGGCTCGATGGTGGCTATTCTTACGCTGTAGCGTCCGCTCTTCGGTTTCGGCAGGGAAAATGTCGGTTCACCTACTATTTCATCGACGATGATCTTTTTGAATCCCCTGCCACGTGCCAGCTGAACGCGATAGGTGCTGCCTTTCAGCCCCTCCGACCAGCGAATCGAGAGCTCTTCCTTGGATATCGAAGGGGGTGTTTCCGAAAGGTCGGGCGCCGGCTGCGGTTCCGCGTAGGTAAACGTCACGACATCTCCAAATGGTCCGACCTCGCCATTTTTGTCCTGGGTGGCCAGCCGCCAGAAGTACTGCCCCTCGTCCAAGGGTTCCCCGGGGGTGTAGGTGGCGCCCCGGGCGATTTCCGTATCGACGACCGGGCTGGAGAATTCGGCATCGCGCGCCAGCTGGAAAAGATAGGATCGAACGTTCTGCGGTTCGGTCCATTGGAACTCGGGCTGGGCAACCCGCACGATCTCGCCCGGACGGGGCTTGATCGTAATGGGCGGCGCCGGATACGCGTTCAGCGCGAAGCGGTGGTAGGCGTCGATGCCCTCGAGCTTGTCGGCGTCGATACCGCGCAATCGCAGAATGTATTCGCCGTCGGTCTTCATATCGAATGCGGCGGCCGATCCGGTGACGGTACGGTCGACCAGCAGCGCGTCGAAGTCGTCCGACTCCGCCACCTGCAGCCGGTACGTTTCCGCGCCTTCGATGTCGTTCCAGTCGAGTTTGACCGGTACGCGCTCGATCAACGCAGGCAGAGCGGACAGATCGGCTCCAGGCAGCAGTTTCACCGGCGATTCGAGGGGTTCTCCGGCTTTTGCGACAACACCAAAATTTTCGGGAACCCGCCGGGTTCGTTGATCCTTGATGACGTTGACGACGCCTTCCGTAACCTCAGTGCGGGCGGTCGAACCATCCGCATCCACGGCGGCGCGAAAACGGGTGCCCCGCACCGTCGACACCGCAGCGGGGGTGTGAATACGAAAGCGGGTGCCCGGTCCTTTCGAAGGCGTGGCGCGGACATTCGCGCGGCCGCGCTGGAGCCTGATACCGGTATCGACCATGCCGGTGTCGCCATAAGTGCTGAGCCGGTCCATCTCAATACGGGTATCGCCGCGAACTACCAGGCTCGACTTGTCGGCGAACTCCACCACGACGTTGCCACGCTCCTCCGTCTCCACCGCGTCGCCGATTTCCAGGCGTGCCCCAACAACCAGTGGTACCGCCTGTGAAGCGCCGCTCTTTATCAGCCAGGCCGCTCCGGCAACTTCGGCGACGGTGGCGAAGGCAGGTTGAACCTTCAACCAGCGCACCGGAAAGCGCAATTGGGTCCCAGGTTTCAGCCGCGTTGGTGCTTCGACGTTGTTGTATTTGCGCAGGGCCTCCACGTAGCCAAGAGACTTGGCGTATTTTTCGGTCAAGTCCCAGATGGTATCCCCTGGCCGGGTGGAATAAATCCAGTCCTGACCGAAACACGCGGGTGCGAACAGCCCGGCGGTTGAGAGCAGCATCAACAAAGAAATTCGAATTTTGGCGCGCCACCCGTTCATGCGTTGTTTACCAATCTCTCCAGCCGGTATCCGTGTTGATAGATGGAGGTCAGGCGCCATCCGTTCTCCGGATTGAGAGACAATTTATTCCTTATTCGACTCATGTGGGTATCGATCGTGCGCGTATTCACTTCGGGACTGGTACCCCATACGCTTTCGAGCAAATGATTACGGGATACCACATGATCGATGTTCCTGAACAGGAACACAAGCAACTCGTACTCTTTATTGCTGAGCTTGATTTCGTTCCCGTTCATCTTTACCACGCGGTTTTGCAAATCGATTTCATAGGGCTCGAAACCGAGCACTTCCCCACCGTCGCCATAGTCTTCTCTGGCGCGACGGGTCACCGCGTTGACACGGGCGAGCATCTCCTGCCGGTGGATCGGCTTGGCCATGTAGTCATCGGCCCCCGACTCGAGCGCTTCGACGATGTGCTGTTCCTGTCCCCGCTGGGTGGCGAACAAAATAGGGATTGGCCAATCTTGGGTGCGACGTACCCGCTTCAATACCTCCAGCCCATCAATGTCCGGTAGTTCCCAATCGAGAATCAGCAGGTCGTAAGTGTCGCGTCGTTGATCCTTGAGAAACGATTGACTCGTATTGAAATGCGAACATGCGTGGCCGGCTTCCTCCAGCCACAACTGCATGAGTTCCGCCTGATCGACGTCGTCTTCCAGCAATGCTATGCGCACTCAACTATCCTCCTGCTCCCGACCTAACCTTGAACGCAACCGTTTTATCCCAAATCTCCGCGGTTCGACAGCCCATCTCGCCGAGCAACTACTCACCAGGGGTAGATTTTGCATCAGATCGCGGTCTCCGCCGGCCCTCGTACGCGCCATTTTCGTACCCTGATGAGCCCTATACAAGTCGATCATCCGGATTTTAGGCTACTATTACACTTATTAACATTCAAACCATCGTACGGCGCCCGATTTGTTAGAAATTTAGCTGCAATAATCGCTGTCACGGTTATGGCAGGTATGGCGGCTGCGGAATAAGAACGCAAGGGTGACTAGTGTCCTGTTATATGCTGTAGTGGGCGGTGCCGTGACGGCGCTAGTGATTGCGCTCGTCAATCTGGGTGCCCGTTTCTGGCGCGGGCGTAGACACGCACGCGCCGGTTGTGCTTATCTTCAGTGGGACAGCGGAGGCCTTGAACAGAACTATAAAATTACCGGGGAGACCACCAGTCTAGGCCGACACGAAAGCAACGACCTGGCCCTGCAGAATCGATTGATATCGCGCTTTCACGCCAGGATAGTTAGAACCAGCCTCGGCCACTACTATATCGAAGACAACAAATCCAGCAACCATGTTTACGTCGGCGGAAAACCGGTGGGTAGGGCCCGTCTCGAGGAAGGCACCGTGTTTACCATCTGGCCGCTGTATTTCAAGTTCACCTTTGATCCGCCCGCATCCGGCGTCCCAGCAGGTGCGAACGCGTGGATAGATGATTCCCCCTCGAGAAGGAGAGACGACCGCGAATCCAGCGAGGTCACCGTGCGTTACTACAGCGACCAGACGGGCTGGAAGCGCGGCATAGCCAGAAACATCAGCGGCAACGGCATGTATATCGATACCACCAATAGAAAGCTCAAGGAAGAAGACAAAATAGAGCTCATCCTCAGTATCCGGATCTCCGGCCAAATCCGCTGGCTGCGTTTCCACGGCACGGTGACGCACCAGTCCGAGGGGGGCATCGGCATTGCGCTGGAGGCCATTGACAGCGACCTGCAAAGGCTGCTCACTCAGATCGACCAGGCAGCCTAAGGTGTCGGCAACCTCATTTTTTGTGGAATAAAGGTTTCCGACAGCTTTTGATCGATCCTTCAAATGACAGTTGTTAACACCGCGCCCCTTTGCATGAAGCCAGATTTGACTTAGTGTGTTTAACGCGAAAGGTATTGAAAACATGAATTAATGCGTTCAACTACATCGGATTTTCCACGAGGTTCTGGGGGTGGACAGCCATGATTGACATTAGCCACGAAATCAGCCGCGAAATCGGCAAAGGCGCCGTAGCCGCGATGAAACGATTTATCCACAGGGAAAAATCGACAGATTCGTTCCAAAGCCACGATGTTGAAGTGCTGCTGAGTCGAGTAACGGCGATAAGTGACGAGGTCACCGCCGGTCATCTGGTGCGCGTCAGGAAATATGCAATCCTGATTGCCGAACAGCTCGGGCTCGGCGAGGACACGCAAACGCAGATCTACTTTGCAAGCCAACTGCACGACATCGGAAAAATGGCCATTCCACAAGAGATTCTACAAAAGCCCGGGAGTTTCACCCGGACCGAAAAAGTAATCATGAACACGCATACCCTGCTGGGCGGTGAAATGCTGCGCGACTACCATTGTCCGTACCTCGAAGTGGCTGCGGAAGTCGCGCTGTATCATCACGAGCGCTGGGACGGCACCGGCTACCCATACGGCCTGTCTGGAGAAGCCATTCCACTGTCCGCCCGGATCGTTACCGTTTGCGATGTTTACGACGCACTTCGAAGCCGGCGGCCATACAAGGACTGCTACTCGCACGATGTCGCATTGACCGCTATCTGCGACGGCGATGGCTGGACCCTGCCCGAGCACTTCGACCCCCAAGTGCTGGCGGCGTTTGTCAAACTCAACAGGTGGTTTGACGATATCTATACGGGCGGATTGGAAGTGTAAATAGTGATCCTGAATTTTAGCCAACACACCCGGGGGGAAACTTCAATGAAAACCCACGCTGCGCCTAAAAGCGAGCCGGGAACGCCGGCCGAAATCGGTCCCCTGAACGTTCTCGACTCCCGTCCAGACGAGCGTTTCGATCGACTGACCAGAATTGCCAGACGGCTGTTCGAAGTTCCGATTGCGTTGATCAGCCTGATCGATGAACGAGGCTTGTGGTTTAAATCCGTGCAGGGAATGGATACCAAGGAAACCCCCGGCGACCTATCGTTCTGGGGCCATGCCATCCATAAGGATGACCTGCTTATCGTGCCGGACACGCTGCTGGACGAAAAATTCAAAGACAAGCCACTGGTCGTCGACGAGCCAAGAGTCCGATTTTACGCAGGTTGTCCGCTTTACGATCCAAACGGCGCCAGGCTGGGGGCCCTGTGCCTGCTCGATAGGGAACCCCGGAATATGGGCCCTGAAGATCGGGCTTTGCTGCGTGACCTAGCGACGATGGTCGAACATGAGCTGACCGCACTGCAGCTTGCGACCCGAGATGAGCTGACACAGCTCGCAAATCGACGTGGATTGCTGCCGCTGGCACAAAACGCACTGAATTTGTGCAAGCGGAGGTCGCTACCTGCCTTGATGTTGCATTTCGATCTGGATCGATTCAAACAGATCAACGACCGCTACGGCCACGCCGAGGGCGACCGCGCCCTGGCCGCGTTTGGAAGATTGCTGCTCGATACTTTTCGGAAGTCGGATGTCATTGGCCGGCTCGGAGGTGAAGAGTTCGTGGCGCTGCTGTCGGGTGCCAGGAAATCCCCGCGATTGGGTATGGTGGAGCGATTTGAAAAGGCGGTCCGAACCTACAATGAGGAACAACGCAGAGGTTATGATATTCGATTCAGCGTCGATCTGTGCGAATTCGATCCGGAGCGGCACCACTCGGTGCTGGACCTGTTGAACGGGGCCGATAGACATATGTATAAACCGAGTTAGCCATCGGCCGGGTTATTTTGCAGATTCAGTCGCACCTTCATCACCGCTTCACCCGGGATACGCTCGGTCTCGAAACCAAGGTTCCTGGCAAGATTGAGCATCGACCGGTTTTCCGCAAGTACTTCCCCAACCAGCCAACGGGTTCCCCTGCCGCGGGAATAGTCGATCATCTTTTTCATCAAAGCCCGGCCGAGCCCCCGGCGTTTCATTTCAGAGCGCACGATGATGGCAAACTCCGCTTCAACATTGTCCGGGTCGCAAACGATCCGAACCACGCCGATGGTGTGCGGATTCGATCCGTGGGGTTCGACAGCAATGAATGCCATCTCGCGGTCGTAATCTATCTGGGTTAGACGGGCCAGCTGACTGTGAGCGAAGTTGCGGATAGAGCCGAAGAACCGGAACCGGATATCCTTGGGATCCAGCTCGTCCAGAAACTTCTTGTGATTGGGTTCGTCTTCGGGCCGAATCGGCCGCAGCATCAGATCAAGGCCGTCCACATTCACTAATTCCTCCAGCTCTTTCGGATAGGGCCGAATGGCGAGGCGGTCGGCGCCGCGGACGTCGGTTTTCTGCACCCGGATGCGCGCATCCAGCGCCAGCACTCCCCGATCGTCGGCGAGCAGTGGATTGATGTCGATTTCCGCAATTTCCGGGACGTCTGCAACGAGTTGTGCGATCCGAATTAGAATATGCTGAATTGCCTGGCGATCAACCGGCTGCCGGTCCCGGTAGCCTCGCAGGCGGCGGGCTACGCGGGTGGAATCGATCAATTCGCTGGCCAGCTTCATGTTGAGCGGTGGCAGCGCAATCGCCTTGTCGGCGATTACCTCGACCGCGGTACCGCCCTCACCAAACAGAATGACCGGACCGAAGATCGGATCCGTTGCCGCGCCCACAATGAGTTCGTAGGCGCCCGGACGTCGCGCCATGCTCTGCACGGTAAATCCAATTCGCTGAACATCCGGGCGCAATTGCCGGACGCGGTCCGCCATCGCCGCCGCCGCGGATTGAACCTCGGGAGATGTCTCCAGATCCAGTACAACGCCACCGACATCGGATTTGTGGGTGATCTCATCTGCCAGGATCTTCAACGCCACCGGAAATCCCAGTTGCGACGCTACCCGCGCGGCTTCCTCCGGTGTACTCGCGATCCGGGTTTTGACGACGGGAATTCCATACGCCGCAAGCACGGCCTTGGCTTCTGGTTCGGACAGGATCTCGTGACCATCCGCAAGCGATGACTCGATAACCAGACGTGCCGATTCCACCACGGGTTCGAATGCTTCTGGAATAGAGGTCGGCGTCTCCATCAGCAGCGCCTGGTTGCGGCCGTATTGCACGATGTGAAGGAACGCCCTTACCGCCTCTTCCGGCGTATCGTAGTTCGGGATTCCGACATCGCTGAGCCTGCGTCGGGCCCGCGCAACCGTTGCGCCGCCCAACCAGCTCGCGATCAGGGCCTTGCCGTTGCGTTTTTCCGAGGCAACCTTGACGATCCCTTCAGCGGCGCCGTCGCTGGACACAACCGCCGTCGGCGCGTGCAGCACCAGCACGCAATCGACATTTTCGTCTTCAATCAGGATCTCCAGGCTTTTTGCGTAACGGTGGCTGTCGGCATCACCGATAATATCGACGGGATTTGCCCGGGACCAGGTATGCGGCAGGACCTTGTCGAGCTTTTCAATCGTCTCCGCGCTCAACGGGGCTAATACCCCTCCCGAGAGCACCAGCTCATCGGTGGCGATTACGCCCGGGCCGCCGCCGTTGGTGAGGATTGCCATCCTCTCGCCGCGTGGTCTGCATTTGCTGGTGAGCGTCTCCACCGCATCGAACATCTCGCGCGTGCTGAACACTCGCAGCATCCCCGCACGGCGTATCGCTGCATCGTAAACGTCGTCCGAACCCATCAGCGCCCCGGTGTGCGAAGCGGCGGCACGCGCGCCTTCGAGTGCGCGGCCGGCTTTGATCACCACCACCGGCTTGTTGCGCGCGCCGGCGCGGGCCGCTGACATGAACTTGCGGGCGTGCTGGATAGATTCCACATACATGAGAATCGCCCTGGCGTCGGGATCGCCTCCCAGATAGTCCAGGACATCCCCGAAGTCCACATCCGCGCCGTCGCCGATGGAGACGAAGTGTGAAAAGCCGATGCCGTTGGTGGTGGCCCAGTCGAGAAGCGCCGTGCACAGCGCACCCGACTGGTGGATCAGCGCCACCGACCCGGGTAGGGCGGGCCTGTGCGCAAAGCTCGCATTGAGGTGCTGACCGGGAACCAGCAGGCCCAGGCAATTGGGACCCAGGATGCGCATCATATGCGGTCGCCCGGCATCCAGCATGGCCTGCTGCAGTGTGCGCCCATCTTCGGTGGTTGCGTGTTTCAGGCCGGCGCTGATGACGACGGCGGCCTTCGTACCCCGTTCGCCAAGCTCGGCGATGAGTCCGGGTATCGTAGGGGCCGGCGTGCAGATGATCGCCAGGTCCGGCACCACCGGCAGGCTCTGTACGTTCGGGTGACTGAGCACGCCGGCGACGGCGGTGTATTTCGGATTGACCGGCATGATCGGACCGGCAAATTCCGCAGTCAACAGATTCCGCATGACCTCGCGGCCGATGCTCTTTTGCCGATTTGAGGCGCCCAGAACAGCCACGGATCGGGGTTCGAACAAATACCCGAGGTTACGAATACTCACACTTCAATCCCGCATGTGTATGAGTGCCGCAGTAGAACCCGGCTATGTTGCAGCGCGACAAGCTTTGTGTCCGTGAACCGGGTCGAGTGATCGAAAAAACCATCATGCGGCAGACGAGTTCATTCTACAACGTCAGTCCCAGCTTTTCAGCCATGACAGCGTGTACGTCGCTCCAAGCACCCGGGGCCAGAACATCGACATCGACGCGATGAAGCTGGCCGCGCTTGTTCGCATCGTCCAGGTGGGGAGAGAGTTCCATCGTCTCGTCTTTGAGAGAGAACACCACGGTTTGTGGAATCGCTTCGGCGACCTGGGCTGCGATCTCCTGCGGGCCGACAATGAGCGCGCCCTGTACCGAATCATGGAGAATCGTTTCGAGCGCCCGTTTCAGTATACCGACGACGGCGCCACCGAATTCCATATGCGCCAGCACCATCTCTTCCGCTTTGTTCATATGAAATTCCGTGGTGGATATAAGGAAGTACTCCGCGTCGGTGAGCCGCTGCCCGGTGGTGAACCAGGCTGGGCGCCGAAATCCGTCTTTCACGAGAAGCCGTTGGGGGGCATTGCGTGAGCCGCTCCAGACGTTTCCCGTAATGCACACCACGTGTTTGTTTCCTGGAATGATCATTGACTGCCACCGGTTGTGTGAACGAGGTTGGGTAGTTTAAATCAAAATCTCCCGGTTCACGAAAATCAATGTCGCGCGATTACCGAACTCGCGCAGCAACGGGCCTTTCGAAACGGTTGCGCGCCATCCGGAGAACCGTCTTGTTGCCGGCGAAGAGAGTTCCCTGATATCTTTGCGCGCCTCGTCCACAGCCGAACCCGTGCGAGTGCGGGGAACATGTTAACGATCCTGAATGTGACCATCCCGTTCTTTGCCGTCATCGGGTGCGGCTATTTCTCCGAGAAAGTGGGAATCCTCGGCAACGCCAGCCGAGCCGGGCTGAACGGGTTCGTGTTCTATTTCGCCCTACCCGTACTGCTGTTTTCCATAATGTCCAATGCCCGTTTCGATGATGGCTTCGAGTGGCGGTTTCTGGCGGCATGGTCACTGGTTTCGATCGTGCTGTTCGTATTGGCCTTTGTGATAGCAAAGTCCGTTTTCAGGCTGGACCAGTCGAGCGGTGCGGTCCATGCCCTTGGCGGGGTCTACGGCAACACCGGCTATGTTGGTATACCGCTGGTCATCGTCGCGTTCGGACCCGATGCCAGCGTCCCCGTCATCGTGTGCCTGACCATAGACCTGGTATTGATGATTCCCATCGGCATGTTTTTCATCGAGGCTGCAAGCGGATCCGGGGACAGCGGACAACTTTTACACGTACTCGGCAAGACCATCCGATCTCTTGTGAAAAACCCCCTCATCATTGCAATTGTCGCCGGAACCGCAATGGCCGCCACCGGGTTCAAGATGCCAGAGATCATTGAGAAATTTACCAGACTGCTTGGCACGGCGGCGGCGCCTTGCGCGCTATTCGCACTGGGTTCCAGTCTTTACGGACAACCCGTACGCGGTGCGATGGCCGAGGTGGGTTTCATTACGCTGGTCAAACTCCTGGTGCATCCTCTATTGGTCTGGTACACGATGTTCGGCCTGTTCGGGGTAAACGATCTGTGGGGTTTTGCGGCCGTGGTCGCGGCCACCATGCCCGTGGCCGCGACGGTATATGTCATTGCCCAGCAATACGACACTTATGTGGTTCGGACATCCACCGCGATCGCGTTTTCCACCGCCGCATCCGTCGTTACCATTACGGCCGTACTGGCTTGTCTGCCTGCCGAAGGTTTAGCCATCGGAGCCGGACGCAATTGAAACACTAAAAATGATTCGTCTACTGCGCGGTTAGTCCGCCGTCAACGACAAGTTCGGTGCCGGTGATGAACGATGCCTCATCTGAAAGCAGAAAACAGCACGCATTGGACTGATCCTGGGTCGTGCCGAGCCGGCCCAGGGGAATGCCGGTAGCGACGGCGGCCTGCACGGCCTCCTTGCCCTGCCATCGGGCCTGCATCGGAGAGAGCACGGGTCCCGGCAGTATGACATTGGAGCGGATGCGGGCGGCTGCAAACTGGATGGCGATGGATTTCGACAATCGGATGACGGCCGCCTTCGAGGCGGCATAGGCATCCTGCGGCCTGGTATCGGCGCGAAGCGCATCTATGGTTGAGAAGTGCACCATGGCGCCACCCCCCCTTTTTTTCATTTCAGGAACCACGCAGCGCGCAGTCAACACGAACGACTTGAGATTGATGCGGAATACCTCGTCCCATACCGAAAGATCCATTGTACTGAAGGACAGATCGCGATCGAACCAGAGGACACCCGTCGTGTTCACCAGATAGTCCACACCACCGAATTCCTCGGCGGTTCTGTGCACCGCGTTCCGCACAAACGCCTCCTCAGTGAGGTCGCCCTGAAAATACACATGTCTTCCCTGTTCGCTTCGAATGCCATCGGGTTCAGGTTTGACATCGGCCATCGCGACGCTGGCACCAGCGTCGATCAGGTCATTTGCGATGTTCAAACCCATGCCGCCGCCGGCGCCGGCGACTACCGCCGTTTTATCTCGAAAACTCATGCGTACACCTCCTGCTCGCAATCGGGCCGTGGTTGGCCCCAAACGGCATCATGTGCCGCTTTTCATGGCAAGACGCCTCGTCCCGAGCGGCGTGCCGAGTAACAAGGTGGTTTTGTTCACCGGGTAAACTACCGCTCCGTATACGTGGCAATACAAAAACGATGTATAGTCTGATGATTACAAGATAACATAACAATCGAACTCGTCGACCGATGGCGGACCCGGTCCGCCCGGTGCATTATGCGGGCTTCAGGATAAATGCGTCATCGAACAAGGCAATACGTTTCCGGAGAAACCAGATGAACGAATACAAACACCTGCTCCTTCCGACAGACCTCACCGAGGCGAGCGAGCCCGCCGCCGAACGGGCCCGGATGCTTGTCGGCCACACAGGCGCACAGCTGACCATCTTGCACATTGTCGACTATGTCCCGCCCCAGTGGGTCGCAAACGAACTGCCCGAAGAATTCGCAACCGAATCGGCGTTGATCGATCGCGCGCGAACACACTTGTCGGGGTGGGTTGGAAAAATCGACCTGGATATTAGCGCCCAACTGGTGTCGGCTGGATCTCCAAAACGAATCATTGTCGATACGGCAAACGAAATCGGTGCCGACCTCATTATCATGGGCACACACGGGGATCGGGGGATCGCCCGCATTGTGGGGTCGACCGCACGGGGCGTACTGCACGATGCCCCGTGTGACGTTCTTATCGTCCACCTGGCTCATTCCTAGTCGTAGCGTTAGGATGCCGGCGATGCAGTTTCACAGTTAATTAGGAGATAGGTGTATAGTTGTGAACGCGGGCGGCATGGCCAGTTCGGCCCCTGTCCGGATACAACACAACCCAAAGGAGGAAGCCATGACCGTTTACCTTATCGCAGACGTCACCGTGACCGATGATTCCTGGATTCCTGAATATGCCGCAAATGTTCACCACATCGTGCACAAGCACGGCGGTAAATACCTGTCCCGCAGCGGCAACATCACCAATCTGGAGGGCGAGCCACTGGGATCAACGCTTATTGCGTTGCTGGAGTTTCCGTCGATGGAGGCCGTCAAGGCTTTCGCCAGCGACCCGGACTATGCGCAGTACGGCAAGGCGCGTCAGGCCGGTACCGTAAGCAGGTTTAATGTCATCGACGACACCGATGTTGCCGGGACCATTCCCTATCTGGAAAAGGGCCAGGGCTAATTGCGTTCATCTTGCATGAGCAAATCTGCCGGGAGCGTGACCAAAAATCCGGACTAGTATCAGCTAGTGAAGTATCTTCTTATAGCCATTATTTTCACCCAGGCAACGGTCGACCACGGTCCATCCATCAGACGGCATCTGGGTACTTATCAATCGATCGAGGAATGTGAACTGAACCTCGAACTCATGAAGGGCCTGTACGAGGAAGGGTCCCTGTGGATGGCTCCCAACGAGGACCCCGAACCCATCGCACGCGTCAGCTACACCTGCATACCCGACTTGGAATAAACTCCGCCCGCCACGCAGCGCGCTGCCGGCGTAATGCATCGAAAATTGTCAACCTGCACATCATGAAAACCGCACGTCTTGACCACCTGGTGCTGACCGTTAGGGATATCGAAAGGACCGTAGATTTCTACCGGCGCGTCATGGGCATGGAGAAGGTTACATTCCAGGGTGGCCGCATCGCCCTTGGCTTTGGCAATCAGAAAATCAACCTCCACGAATCGGGGCGGGAATTCGAGCCGAAGGCGGCGCAGGTGCAGCCGGGCAGCGCAGACCTCTGTTTTATTCTGGAAACCTCCGTAGACGAAGCCGTGAACCATCTGAACGATGTTGGCGTTGAAATCATAGCGGGACCCGTGGATAGAACGGGCGCAGCGGGAAAAATCTCGTCGGTTTACTTCCGGGACCCGGACGGGAATCTCATCGAGGTTTCCAACTATATCTAACAGAGAGCGCTTTGGATTTGGCCCCGGCCGTTTCCAAGACACACTGTTTTTTGGACAAATCCTTAGACCTCAATGTTTGCCATGCTTGACGAGATTCTATAGCCGCCTGGCGAGAAATGCGGGCTAGTACCCCAGCTGGTTCAGTCCTTCCTCCAGATAGTCTGCAACCAGCGGTGTTCCAATGAGATATTCGGCGGTATTGGTATTCCAGTTGTCACCGGCCTCCTTCAGAGCCGCATCCCACTCATCGACGGCGAAACTGCCCCGGCCCAGCCACATTAGGGCAACCAGTTGCACCTGTTGATCGGGCTCGAGGTCCTGTATCGCGATCGTCAGCTCATCCTGGGTGGAATCGCCTTCATGGTTTGCCAGGACCTGCATAGCCCAATCATCGCTTGGACTCATCGCTTCCTCGGGGATCGACACCTGTTCCTGCACGTGGAATTCCCGCGCCATATTGATGATATATCTGATGGTTTCGGGGTTTAATTCCAGATTGATATTGTCATTCATGATAAAAATCTGCCATCGGGATGTTGTACAAAGCTGATCTGAGATCAAAATCTGACCGCCCAATAGTTGAGGTTATAGCACGAGTGAACGAAAACTTCGCTAAAACTCCTCTGACCGGCGGATGGCCGGAAGCCTGTAAGCCGAACGCCGGGACCGATGCCAGGCGTAATATGCGGGTTGATGTGCAAACTGCAGTTTAAACCCGGTAATTCTCCCGTACGTAGCGACCCAGGCGTTCACAGCCCTCGCGAAGCACCTCCAGCGGCTGGGTCAGTGAAAATCGCACGTGTCCGCGGGTACTCTCGCCAAATCCGCTTCCCGGCACCACGGACATTTTCTGCCGGGTCAACAGGTCCCGCGCGAATGCAGTGTCGTCCGGGTTTATTTCGGTTACGTCGAGCATAACGAACATCCCCGCCGCGGGCCGGTGGTAACGGATGCCGGGCATGTTCGAGAACTGTTCGCAAACGAAGTCACGTCGTTTCTTGTACTCGGCGCACATCTCCCGCACGTAGTACTCGTCATTGTTCAATGCAAACGCCGCCGCATCCTGTATGAACTGTGGACTGCCGAACAGAGACATCGCGGAAAAATTACCGACATGGCGGATCAGGGTCGGCGGAGCAACGATCCAGCCCATACGCCAGCCGCTCATCGCATGCGATTTAGACAGACCGTCTATCATGACGATGTTGTCGAGATGCTGCGAAGCCGCACGTATCGATATGTGAGGCTTCTCGAAGGTGAACATCGAGTAAACCTCATCGCACACCAGCCAGATGTTGTGGTCATAACAGTAGCGTGCCATGGCGCCCAGTCGTTTGCGGCCTATTATGGTCCCGGTCGGATTTCCGGGCGTATTCATGAACACTACCTTCGTATTCGCGGTGACGGCGGCCTGGAGATCTTCGAGCACGGGCTCGAAACCGTTGTCGGACCTGGATCTGACTCTGACCACATCGGCGTCGACGGCCCGCATGATCGCAGGATATCCCACGTACATGGGATCGACGATGATAATCTCGTTGCCCGGGTTGAGCAGGCAGCTCATGACGACGTGAATGGCCGACGTGGCGCCAGGCAGAATCGCCACCTCGTCCGGGCTGCAGGGATGAGGAGAAGTCCGGGTTTCGAGATCGGCCACCGCACGCCGCAGATCGAGCTCGCCCAATGCCGGCGAGTAGTGGGTTCGCCCCACCCTCATGTGGCTTACCGCGTTGTCGATGATGGGCTCCGGGGTGCGAAAATCCGGATCACCGATTGACAGCAGTATGACTTCTTCACCCCGCCGCTTCATTTCCAAAGCATCATCGTGTACCTGCCAGACATCGGATGCCTCGACGTCGAGCCGTCTGGCGATATCGCTGAGAGATAAGGATGTATTCATATGTATTTCATTCCTTCAGGCGGTACCCCGTCTTGAACATCCACCACACCAAAATAAGGCACGCGGCGAGGAACAAACAGATCATCATCAGGCTGATCCCCACGCTCACATCCGAAACCTCGAAAAAGCTCCACCTGAAGCCGCTGATCAGATAAACCACGGGGTTGAACAAGGTTATCGTCTGCCAGGCGGGAGGCAGCATGCTGACCGAATAAAAACTGCCGCCCAGAAATACGAGTGGGGTAATCACCAGCAGCGGGATGAGTTGCAGCTTTTCGAAATTCGAGGCCCAGATACCGATGATGAACCCAAACAGGGCGAACGAAATACAGGTGAGCACCAGGAACGCGCCCATCCATACGGGATGGGCGATCTCCAGGGGTACGAAAAAGCCCGCCGTTGCGAGAATGATCAGACCGATGATCAGGGACTTGGTCGCAGCCGCGCCCACGTAGCCAACCAGGATCTCGAATGCGGAAACCGGCGCCGACATGATCTCGTAGATCGTGCCGGTGAAACGCGGGAAGAAAATGCCAAACGAAGCGTTGGCAATGCTCTGCGTCAACAGTGACAACATCATCAGCCCCGGCACGATAAAGGTGCCGTAGGAAACACCTTCGATCTGTTCGATTCGGGAACCAATGGCCGCACCGAACACGACAAAATAAAGCGACGTGGAGATCACCGGCGACAGGACGCTTTGCAGGATCGTATTCCAGGTGCGCAGCATCTCGAATTTGTAGATCACCCTGATTGCACAAAAATTCATGGTTTATTTTTTACCAGGTTGACAAAAATCTCCTCGAGAGAGCTCTGCGCGGTATTCAGATCCTTCAACGTCAGCCCCGCCGATTTCAGATCCTGCAGTAAGTCGGTAATTCCGGTGCTATCACTGCGTATATCGTAGGTATAGGTAACCTCTCTGCCGTCGGGCGACGATACCAGACCGTGCCTGGCCAGGGAATCAGGGATGCGGGTGATGGGCTCTCTCAGTTCGATATGCAGTTCTTTCTTACCTAGCTTGCGCATCAATTCGAGCTTATCGTCGACAACCAGCAGCTCGCCATTGTTGATCACTCCGACCCGATCCGCTATCTCTTCGGCCTCGTCGATATAGTGTGTGGTGAGAATAATGGTGACGCCGGAGTCGCGGAGCCGTCGGATGATTTGCCACATGTCCTGGCGCAGCTCCACATCGACACCCGCCGTCGGCTCGTCCAGAAACAGGATCCTCGGCTCATGTGACAGCGCCTTGGCGATCAACACCCTGCGCTTCATGCCACCGGACAGGATCCGCACTTCCGAGTCCTTTTTATCGAACAGCGACAGGTCCCTGAGCACCTGTTCGACATAGGCGGGATCGGGCTTTTTGCCGAATAATCCGCGGCTGAAGCTCACCGTGTTGCGCACCCTGTCGAAAGCGCCCAGGGTAAGCTCCTGGGGCACCAAACCAATCATGGCCCGCGTCGACCGGTAGCCCGAAACGATATCGTGGCCGCCAACGCTGACTGAACCGGAACTCGCGCTCACAATTCCGCAGATAATCGAAATCAGCGTTGTTTTGCCGGCTCCGTTGGGCCCCAGAAGCGCAAGGATCTCACCCGGCATGATATCGAGATCGACACGCTTCAACGCCACATGACCATCGGAATAGGTCTTGCACAGATCGGACACCGAAATAATGGGCTTCATGAGGGAAGTGCTTAAAGTAGCCTCGCTCCGAAGTTACGAGCCGGATCCAGCTCCGGCGCCAGCTTGCCCGGCATTCCGGTGGTGTCAATGGGCCTTCTGGCAATGAACTCCCCGCTGCCTCTTTCAACACAGAGTGCACCGTCGTGAACAACAATCTGACCGCGGCGTATTACCGTGACGGGCCAGCCGGTGAGTTTCATGCCTTCATAGGGTGTGTAATCCATGTTGTCATGGAGGTCCGCATGGCTAACGACCCGGGTCAGCTGCGGGTCCCAAATCGCAATGTCCGCATCCTTGCCTTCGGTAATGGAACCCTTGCGGTGATCCATGCCATAGATACGCGCGGCGTTGGCGGCGGCCAGAGCGACGAAATGGTGCAGGCTTATGCGCCCCTTGTTCACGCCCTCCGAGAACAACAGCGGCAGGCGAAGCTCTATGCCGGGCAACCCGTTCGCCACCCTGGTGAACGACGGTTTGGATCCCGCGCTCAGTTTGCCCGTTTCATCGAAGCGATAGGGCGCGTGATCCGAGGAGTACATCTGGAACGTGCCGTTCTGCAGGGCGCGCCAGATCTTTTGCTGGGTTGCCTTGTCCCTGAGCGGCGGGCTGCAGCAGAATTTGGCTCCCTCAACGTCAGGCAAGTCCATGTCGCGGGCTTCGAGAAACATGTACTGGGGGCAGGTTTCCCCGAACACCTTGTGTCCCGCATAGCGGGCCTCGGCGATTCGCCTCGCACCTTCTTCGGTGGACACGTGCACGATGAGAACCGGTGTATCGATGAAAGTCGCGAGCTCAACGGCGCGATTGATGGCTTCCGATTCTGCCGCCCGGGGGTGGCTGGGCGCGTGAAACCTGGGCTCGCCATAGCCACGCTCTTCCAGTCTGCCGCTCATCCATTTGATCATGGCGTTGTTTTCGGCGTGCACCATGGTAAGTGCGCCGTGCCGCCGGGCTACCGCGAGTATATCCAGCATCTGGGAATCATCGACGATGAGCTTGTCGTAGGTCATGAAGATCTTGAACGACGTGATCCCCTGCGCGAAAGCGGCCGGCAGTTCCTCGTTGAGAACTTTCTCGGTGGGGTCGGACACGATGAGGTGAAAGGAATAATCAATCACTGATTTCGGCGCCGCGCGTTCGTGGTACGTATTCAACACGTCTGCAAGCGATTGTCCCCGGTGCTGGGCGGCAAACGGCACGAAACAGGTGTTGCCGCCAAACGCCGCCGAAACGCTTCCGGAGTAATAATCGTCGGCGGTCATGATTCCTCCCGAGGATTCCTGGTCGATGTGGCAGTGCGCTTCGATCCCCCCGGGGAAAACGAGTCGACCATCCGCCTCAATAATCCGTCTGGCGGGGCCGATTTCGGTCCCGATGGCGGCGATCTCGCCATCCTTGATCCCGATATCGGAGCGAAAGGAATCCCCGGCATTCACTATCCTGCCGCCCCTGATCAATAGATCCAGCTCTCTCATCAGAGCAGTCTCTGGCGTTTCGAAAATCCAATCCCGGTCAGCATAGTCGTCCGGCGTTGTTTTCGGCGCGGGATATCAGGCGGGTCAGTTCGCCGTGATCGATGTCACTCATAACCGGGCCGGGCTCGCGCACCCTGGCTGACCGGATCACCCCGCGGCGTCTCAGCGTCTCCTTTCGTATAGCCAGACCGAAATTCGGCTGCTGTTCATATCGCACGAGGGGTAGATAGGCATCGAAGAGGTCTTCAGCTCGGTCATGATGGCCCTGTTTGAACAAGCGTACGACCTCGACCAGCATTTCCGGATAGGCAAATCCAGTCATAGCGCCGTCCGCGCCCCTGGCCAGCTCCTGCGGCAGGTAAAGCCCGCCGTTGCCGGTTAGGATTGCCACCCTTCGCAGGCCCGATTCCCGCCCGCTTGCACGCACCGCCGAGAGCTTGTTCAGTCCCGGCCAGTCCTCGTGTTTGAGCATCACGAGCTGAGGGTGATCACCAACGAGACGGTTGAAGCAGCCTACGGAGATTTCCGACTGGGTAACGTAGGGGTAGTCCTGGTAGCACACGGGAACGTCTTCCCCAAGCGTATTCATTATCTCACTGAAGTAGGCGTACACCTCGTCATCGCCGGCCAGGCCGGTTGTCGGTGCGATCATCACGCCGCCGGCTCCGTTTTCCATGGCCACACCCGCCAGCATCGACAAGCGATCCGCGTCCGGATTTGAGACACCCACGACCAGGGGTATGCGCCCGTCGATCCGCTTCGACACATGTCGAAGAAACACCGACGATTCCTCCGCGGAAAGTTTCTGCGCCTCTCCCATCATGCCCAGAATCGTAATGCCGCTGACGCCTTTTTCGATGTAGAATTCGATCAGGGCGTCGGCGCTGTCGAGATCGAGATCGCCGTTGTCGCTAAACGGCGTGGCGCAGATGATGAACACACCCTCGGCGGATTCGCTCAGCTTTTGTGTCGCCATCGGTGCCGGGTTCTAGCCTGTGTATTGCTCGAAAATCATGCCACCAAGTGTATCACCGGTCGCGGGTCTTCAGACTTTAGCCTTTAGGCAACCTGGTTTTTGAGATTCATCACGATCTGCCATACCGTTCCGACATCGCGGATGCCAAAGAATCCTTTTTCTTCTACGAGCCTGTGATCGTAACCGTCTTCTCGTCGTACCGATGTCTCGGTGCGGGCAAAAACGAGAGACCCGGCCCCGCCACGCCTCTCACGCCGCTCCAAAAAACCGATCGATTGCGCCGGGTAACTCGTCACTTTCTGCCGTATTACATGTTCTATTACCATGAGTCGTCTGTTGGTGACGGCATAAATCGTATTTCGCGCCTTCAGCAGGTTCCATGCCGGCGCTGCCAGCATGCCGCACCCGACCAACACGAACAGTCCTCCGAGTGGAAACGCAACCGGCACCAATACTGAACCCACGGCGACGAAAGGCAAGCCCATAAGCACACGCCCCCATGGCGTCGTTGTCGAGACGTAGGGCGCGACCTCGGGCCGATCGTACCATACCGGACGCTCGCCGGGCTCCAGCTCCCAATACACCGCGTCTGGTGCTCGAATCTCTTCCAGACTACCGCGCATTTTCCACCTTATCCACAATTTCTGTGGATAACCCTGTTGATAAAACGGTCCGCAGATTTGGCTTCGTCGCACAACATTGATCCCCGTCCGGTTTGATTAATATTTGTGCAATCTGCGGGCCAAAGGCGGTGCGCCGTGAAGCCGATAAAGACCTTGCAGTCGGACAAACCGGGCCATTACAAAGCGGCCATCATTTCCCGTTCCTTCTGCACAGAAGTCCAGCCGAAATCACTGAACACGGAAAACAGCGCCGGGACGACGAACAATACCAGCAGGGTCGAAGTCAGCAGGCCGAACACAATACTCGTAGCCAGGGGAATGAGCACCTGGGCCTGCAAACTTTTTTCCAGAAGCAGCGGCGTCAACCCGGCTATCGTCGTCAATGAAGTCAACAGAACGGCTCGGAACCGCTCCCTGCTGGCAATGGTTGCAGCTGTCGGAATGTCGTGACCTTCACGGGCCCGAATCTTGAGAAACTCCACCAGCAGGATAGAGTCGTTCACCACGATACCCGACAATGATACGGCGCCCATTATGCTGGGCATGGACAGGTCCAGGCCCATCACCACGTGTCCCCATACTACACCCGCCATCGCCAGCGGGATCACGCTCATCACCGCAAGGGGCTCTATATAGCTCCTGAACTGAAAGCTGAGCAGAATGAACACCCCGATCAGCCCGAGAAGGAATCCTGTCATCATCGACGCGCCGGTTTTACCCGACTCGGCGCTCTGTCCCTGCTGGCCGATCTCCAGTTGCGGATACTTCCGGCTCAGCTCCGGGACGAAGTTTTCCAGTGTGTCGCCGACGATCTGCTGTGCGTTTGCGATGGAAATATCGACATCACCGGTCACGGTCACCGTCCGCCTGCGATCTATGCGGTGGATGCGGGAATAACCCCTGTCGATCTCGAGCACGGCAACCGCGCCGAGGGGCACGGATTCGCCGCTGCCGGTCACAATCCGGAATTCGAGCAGATCCTGCACGCTGCTGCGATCGAGCTCCTCCAGCCTAAGGTCGATTTCGTAGGATTCCGGGCCGACCTGGATCTCATCCACCGTCGTACCAAAAAATCCGGCGCGCAGTTGATCGGCGATAGTAGAGGCCTGCACGCCAAAAGCAAGGCTGCCTTCGCTGAGGCGGAGCCTGAGTTCGGGTTTTCCCGGCCGCAGGTCGTCGGACAGATCCAGCACCCCGGCATAGCCGGACAACCATTGCTGCAGCTCCAGCGAAGCGGCCTTCAGCACGTCGAGATCTTCCCCCTTCAAGCGGATTTCGATCGCCCTCCCGGCGGGCCCGATCTGCGGTTCCTTGAAATTCAGGCTGATCACATCCGCCAGTACCCCGGTTTTTTCACGCCAGAGACCAAGAATTTCATCCAGAGAACCCGAGCGCCGCTCGGCAGTCAGCAGATCGGCGGAAATGGTCGCAACATGCGCACCGGACTCGAATGCATCCAGGTTCTCGTTGAAACGCACGCTGACGTCCTGAATCAGCGATTCCTTGTCCGGCTGGCGCGGACTGAGTGCATCGTCGACCTCATCGAGCGCCGCCAGGAGACGATCCACGACTTTCTCGGTCCGCCACAGCGGCGTCCCCTGAGGCATCAGCACACGCGCCTGAATGACATTTCCCTCCACGTCCGGGAATGCAAGAAATTTAATATGCCCGCCCGCCACCATACCGATGGTTACAAGCAAGATCGAAAACACCGCGCCAAGAAACAGGTATCGCCAACGGATTGCGGTGTCCACCACCCGCCCGAGGACCCGGTTCGTCAGCAACTCGACAAGGTCGTCGATGCGCTTTCTCAGTCGATTGCCACCGCCTTTTTCATGGCCGCGAAGGGAGTGGGCAAGATGATGGGGCAGAATAAGAAATGCCTCGACCAGGCTCACCGTGAGGACGGTAATCAGGACGACCGGAATGACCTTGAGCACTTTGCCGATATCGCCGCTTAGAAATGCCAGGGGTGCAAACACCGCCACCGAGGTCAGAAAAGAGGAAAGTACCCCTGGCATCACCTGGCGCGTACCGTCGACGGCGGCGTCGAGAGCGGATTTTCCCCTGCGAAGCTGAGTGGCAATGTTCTCCGCAATGACGATGGCATCGTCCATGAGCAGCCCAAGCGCGATCAGCAGTGCCACCATGCTGATCATGTTTACCGATTGGCCCAGCACATACATGAAAAACAGCGCACCGAGAAACGAAATCGGCAGGCCAACCGTGACCCAGAAAGAGAAGCGCAGACGAAAAAACAACCACATTACGATGAAAACGAGAATCAACCCTTGTACCCCGTTTTTCAGCAGCATTTGGAGCCTGTCACGGACGATGGTGGAGATGTTCTGGGTAATCGAAAACGCAACCCCTGGCGGCGCCATCTGTTGCTGCCGGTCAACGAACGCCGCCACCACGTCCATGACGTCGAGGGTATCCTGGCCCTTGGTCTTGTTGATCTGCAGCAGCGCGGCGCGCTGGCCATTGTGCAAATACTTTTCCTCATCCAGCTCGAATTGATCGGTGATCTCCGCGATATCGCCGAGCCGCAATTCTCCCCCCCCGCCTGACGCGCCGATGACCACGAGGTCCTCCAAGTCCCTCGCGGTCCGACGTTGATCGGTGAATCTGACCAGAAAATCCCTTTCCGCCGTCTTTACGGCGCCCGACGGCAGGTCGATGTTTTGCGCGCGGATGACGTTCGCCAGATCCGTAATGCTTGCGCCGTGACGCTGTAAAACCCGAGACGAGACCCTCACCTGCAGCTGGCGCTCTGAGAATCCGCGGATGTTGACTTGGGATATGCCAGGCTCTCGCTGCAACCGATCCTTGAGATCCTCGGCATATGCCTTCAAATCGCTCACGGACATGGGGCCGCTCACCGCAATGGATACGACGTTGTCAATCATGCCGAGCTGGCGCACCACGGGCTTCTCCACCAGGCCAGGAAAATCGTCGATGGCTTCGACTTCGGTTTTTACATCATCCAGAAATGCTGAAAAATCGGCGCCTTCCGACATCTTCGCCACGACAATGGCCATGCTTTCGAGCGCCTGGCAACGCAGCTCCGCGAGATCGGCTATGCTGTCCGTGGCGTCTTCGATCCGGCGGCATATGGCGCTTTCCACGTCTTCCGAACTCGCTCCCGGGTAGGGGACACGAATCTCGATTTCCTGCGGCGTGAAGTCGGGAAACGTCTCCCGCTTCATCCCCGGGAGTGCCGACAAACCGATCACGATCAGCAGGATCATCAACAGGTTTGCGGCCGTAGGGTGTGCCGCAAAAAAGCGGATCATGGCGCGCCGCCTGCGTTTGCAGATACCGCCTCGGCAAGACGGGCGGCCGTGTCCGGATCATCGATGGGATCCAGCAACATGCCGTCAATGGCCGGAGTCAAATCCGACACTACGATACGCTCACCGCCAGTCAGCCCTTCGATAACGGTATAGTACGAAACGCCGGATATGCCCGTTTTGATCGCACGTCTTTGCAGGCGATTGTCCGAATCGACCAGGTATACCTGCTGCCCATGAAAAGCGTCCCTCGGGATAGCGAGGGAATCCGGCCGTGGCCTGCCGCGCAGTTCGACATCTACGAACATACCCTTGACCAGCGGCGGCCGAATTCCCGGCCGAACCCCGGCGTACGGATTATCCACTTCCACGATGATGCCCAGGGTCCGCGTCTCCAGATCCAACGAATCCGTGAACCGGGCTACCCGGCCTTCCCATTCCGCGAAGAGCGTATCTCTCTCCAGGTTGACGCGGGCCGTTATGCCGAGTCGTTCGCCGATTGCCCCGTCCCTGAGT
The DNA here is from genome assembly GCA_024639325.1 of Gammaproteobacteria bacterium. Taxonomy (GTDB): domain Bacteria; phylum Pseudomonadota; class Gammaproteobacteria; order Arenicellales; family JAANXG01; genus JAHEKE01. The sequence continues at coordinate 15,986 of JAHEIO010000015.1, read as the reverse complement.
TCGCTGATGTCGGTGACACCCTCGGACCGGATGAGTGCGGCGATGCGCCACAACGGCATCTGCACCTCGATCTCCGCTCTGGAGATGCCATCCGCGGTGCCCAGTTTGTCGCCCTGGCGGACAAACTGGAATTGTTCTACGGCGACATCGGATATTCGAGCGGTAAATGGAAGCGTGATGCGCGTCCGGTCAATATTCAGTTTTGCCTCGTCGAGCTGCGTTTTCAACCGGGTCAGTTCCGCATCGAGCCGGCGCCTCTCCACCGGGTACAGACTGAGTGTATTCTCCAATGCCTGAACGCTTTGTGATTGCGCGAGAACGTTGCGCTGTTCTTTCTCCACTTCGGAACTGGAGGCGGCGCCCTGGGCCACGAGGCTCTGCTTACGCTGCAGTTCCGCCTTCGATATTTGCAGGGATTCCTGTTCGATCTTCAGCGATGCCAAAGAGTTTTTTTCCTGTATTTCGATTTCCGCAATCCTGGCCCGGGTTGCTTCGATGTCGGTCTCGACCCGGGCGATCGCGAGCTCGTAATCAGCGGGATCGATCTGCATCAGGAACTGCCCGGCAGATCCGATGGCACCTCTCTTGAACGAAGGGTCAACGGCAATGACTTTCCCCGCGACCTGGGCCACCCCGTTCCACACCTGGCTCGGTTTAACATTGCCGTAGCCGCGGAACGAAGGAACAACGGTCAGGGACGGCACGTCGATGACTCTGACTGCGGTCCGAGTTTCCTCGAACTGGAGTTTTTCCGGATCGGCGCGATGCTTGATGAGGACGTACATGACGGCGATGCCGATCGCTATTGCCGGGATGAAGAGCAATTTTTTCACGAAGTCACTTCGCATTGTTTTCGAATCCGAGTCGCCGGCCTAACCCGCAATTGGCCCCGGTACACCGGGTGACGATGCAGCATGGATGGGGCCGAGCGCCGGGATAGGCGCAGCCGAAACGGACTGTATTCCAGTCTATAGCGATTAACACAATTAAACGGCGCTTCCCTGGCGTTGTCAGCCATTGACAAGGATATCAAGAATTTAAAGCCGCCCGGTGAGAAATGCGCGCTAGCCTGCGTGTTGCGGGCTAGCGCGGTGGTGCTACATCTTGGCGTTCTTCTGTGATGCCTTGGCGTGACGTACCCGTTCCCCGGCCATTTCGATCATGATGGTCTGGCAGCCGCGTTTCTCGGGGCCTTTTGGCGTACGCTGGATGTACTTGCCGTCGGGCTGCATCTCCCAGACACTGCGATGGTCGGATAGCTGCGTGTCGAGGAACTTCCTGAGTTGTTCACGCAGATCATCGGCGGTGATCTGGATTACCACCTCGACACGGCTTTCCAGATTGCGTTTCATCAGATCCGCGGATCCGATGTAGTACTCTTCATCGCCGCCGTTTTGAAAATAATAGATACGGGCATGTTCCAGAAAACGGCCGACCACGCCGACCACCCTGACATTTTCCGACAGCCCGGGTATTCCCGGCCGCAGGCGGCAGGTGTCACGCACGATCAGATCCACCTTGACGCCGGCTTGCGATGCACGGTACAGGGCGCGCACGATATCAGCGTCCTCCAATGCATTCGTTTTGAGGCGGATCAGGCCGGGGCTGCGATCGCTGTGACCGTCGATTTCACGCTGGATCTTGGCCAGCAGGGCCTTCTTGAGGTGCTTGGGTGCCGGCAGAATTTTGGTGTAATCCCGTTTCGGGGTATAGCCCGTGGTGAGGAAGTTGAACAATTCGGTGACATCACGGCCGGTATCCTTGTCACACGTCAATATACCCAGATCGCTGTACAGTCTGGCCGTGTCCGCGTGGTAGTTGCCGGTGCCGATATGGACGTACCGGCGCAGTCCGCTATAGTCTCGCCGAACCACCATAATCACCTTACAGTGGGTTTTCAGTCCGACAACACCGTAGGTGACATGGATGCCCGCCTCTTCCATACGGTTTGCCAGCCGTATGTTTGCCGCCTCATCGAAGCGCGCCTTGAGTTCGACCACCACGGCCACCTGCTTTCCGTTCTGGGCGGCGTCGAGAAGCAGTTCGATGATCCGGCTGTCGGTGGATGTCCGGTACAGAGTCATCTTGATTGCATAAACCTTGGGGTCCTGGCTGGCTTCCTCGATAAACCGCTCCACGCTCGTGTTGAACGATTCGTAAGGGTGCTGCAGCAGAATGGATCCAGCTTCCCGAATCGCGTAGAAGATCCTGCGCGGCTCCTCCATGAGAATATGGTTGTCAGTGGGATGATGAATTGCGTCATGCAGTTCAGGCCGCGCGATGAACGCGATCTGAAACAAGTCCTTCATCGCCAGCATGCCGCTTGCTTCATAGACATCCAGCTCCGGATCGAGCTCGAGCTCCGCGGCCAGCATGCCGCGTCGATGCGTATCCATGCCCTTCTCGACGACCATCCTGACAATGGGCGCAAACTTGCGGTCACGCAGTTCGGATTCGATCATCTCGAGCAGGTCATTGGCCTTGCCTTCGTCACGCTCCGTGCTGGCGTTTCGCGTCACGTGGAACCGGTCACAACCCAGTATCTCCATGTCCGGAAACAGCAGATCCAGATTATTGCTCATGACCTCGTCGATGGGGACATAGTGATCCTTGTCCTTGAGTTTGAGGAATCTTTTCACGTCATGACCCACCGGCACTTTCACGCGGGCCATGCGTACATGCTCGTCATCGGGGTAACGCAGAGAAACCAGCAGATTGAGCGAGAGATTGGAAATAAACGGGAAGGGATGCGCGGGATCCATCGATTGCGGCGTGACGAGGGGAAAAATATTCTCGACGTAGTATTCCCGGAGCCTCCGCTTCGTATCGTCGTCCAACTCTTTGTAGCTGAGAATGCGGATATCCTGCTCCCGAAGCTTCTGCATCAGCTGGGGCACCAGTTCGTCTTTTTTGCTCTCGATCTCCCGGACAACTCTCCGGCATTCCTCGATCTGCTGCTGCGGTGTACGGCCGTCTACCGTCAATTCCTGGACACCTGCGCCGACCTGCTGCTTGAGGCCGCCGATTCGTTTCATGAAGAATTCATCGAGGTTGGAACTGACAATAGCGGCGAACTTGATCCTCTCGAGCAGCGGTGTCTGCTCGTCCTGAGCTTCGTGCAGGACGCGTCGATTGAACTCGAGCCAGGTAATCTCGCGGTTCAGGTAGAGATCCGGATCCGAAAGATCCTTTCCGGCCTCTTGAGGCTTCGCTTCTTTGTGCAACGCAGCCACCTCGGATTTCAAGGTGGATGGATTTTCGTTTTCCTTTTTGAGCGCTTGCGCGATAGGGGCGTCCGACGCTTGTAGGTCTGGTTTGTGTGACATCCTTCTTCTCCACTTTTACCGGAACAAGTTAGTAGATCAGTTTTTCCCAACCGGGGTGATGACCTCAGTCAAGAATTACGCGGCCATTACAGGTGCTTAGCCATTCAATTGCAAGCCTTTAACCCATCGGCACCCGTCCAGCGCGATCTTATGGTCGGCGGACCACGGCCTGCGCTTCGGGCCGAAAACCCGGGATGGGCTGGCTGGGGGAGAGGGATTCGAACCCCCACTAGCGGAGTCAGAGTCCGCGGTCCTACCATTAGACGATCCCCCACCAATGCGAACGAAACGGGGTTGTCCCGGAATCGGAACGCCCGATGCCCGGACTCTCTGAAATAACCGCCACCTGCTGTTGTATTCGTCGGCGGCACGCAAAAGCTTTTAACGTTTGCTGTACTGGGGTCTTTTCCTGGCCTTGTGAAGCCCGACTTTCTTTCGCTCGACCTCGCGGGCGTCCCGGGTAACAAAACCCGCTTTGCGGAGGGATCGGCGATGAACCTCATCGTAGGCCATCAGTGCGCGGGTGATGCCATGACGGATCGCACCCGCCTGCCCGCTGTTTCCACCACCGCTCACGATCACCTCGATGTCGAACTTGTCATGCATGTCTACAGTGGATAACGGTTGGCGAACCACCATGCGGGCGGTTTCTCGACCAAAATATTCGTCCAGGGGACGCTTGTTGATCATAATCTGCCCGGAGCCGCGGCGAATACGCACTCTGGCGGTGGATGATTTGCGACGACCTGTCCCTTGATAAGCTTGCTCGACCATTTGGACTACCTGTTAGACTTCCAGAGCTTTGGGCTGTTGCGACTGATGTTTGTGGTCGGCGCCCGCGTAAACGTGCAGTTTCTTGAACATCGCCCGACCGAGTGGATTCTTCGGAAGCATGCCCCGAACCGCATTCTCGATGACGCGCTCCGGTTTGCTTCGCAACAGATCCTTCAACACGACCGACCTTATTCCACCCGGATACCCCGTGTGGCGATGATATATCTTGCTATCCAGTTTGGACCCGGTAACTCTGATCTTGTCGGCATTGACCACCACTATATGGTCGCCGGTGTCGATGTGAGGCGCATATTCGGGTTTGTGTTTACCTCTAAGGCGCGTTGCGACCTCGCTCGCCAGGCGGCCGAGCACCTTGTCGGTGGCGTCCACCAACAGCCATTCACGGCGCACATCCTGGGGTTTAGTGGAGAATGTCTTCATTGTCGCGGGCCACGGGCCAAAAATGGAGCGCGGATACTACTAAACGCGGGCACAAGAGTAAAGAATCTGCTCATATTTTGGATGATAGGGACGGCTTCGGGCAAAAAAATGGCGTGGCTGTAGCAGCCACGCCCAAACCACCAAAGGAGGATGGAGGAGCCTTTCAAAATCTTTACGTCTGGCGACCGATATCCCTTCGAACGCGTTTAATCCTAACGTTTTCCTGACTCAATATGTCAGGATATAATAATTATCTAATATTAGAACATTGTTTGTCAAGACTTGTTCTAATCTTTATGTTGCAGTGCAGTATAGACCAAAAATAAGAACTTTGCCAAGAAAAATAATCAGGTTTTTGTCAGTCTATAGGGAATTTTCGCACAGTCGTTGGCCGAGATGACAAATGCATGTCCCGGTGCAGGATATTCGTGCCGTTAATCGATCAGATTTATCCAGTGGACTACCGGCACCGCGGCATCACCCTGCATGTGGGCCAGGCACCCGATATTGGCCGTGGCAATGACATCGGGTTGTCCGGATTCGAGCGCAGTCAGTTTCCTTTTTTTCAATTGGCCGGCAATGCGGGGATGCAGTATCGAGTAGCTCCCCGCAGAGCCGCAGCATAGATGAGAATCCGGCACGGACGTAAGAGAAAAGCCCAAACCGACAAGAACGCCTTCCACGCCACCCGGAAGTTTCTGGCCGTGCTGCAGCGAACACGGTGAATGGACCGCAACCCGCCGGCTCAGATCCGGCTTCAAACCTGACAGGTCCTCATTCGCGAGGACTTCGCCGAGATCCCTGGTTAAGTCCGACACGGCGGCCGCTTTTTCCGCGTAGGCCGTATCGTTTCTGAGAATATGGCCGTATTCCTTGACCAGTACACCACACCCGCTCGCTGTCATGACGATGGCCTCGGCACCGTCCTCGATGTGCGGCCACCAGGCGTCGATATTCCGGCGCATGAAATCCAGGGCCTCTTCGTTTGCGCTCATGTGGTGACTGAGCGCCCCGCAACAGCCATCGTTCACACTGAGCAGGTCGATGCCGAGTCTGCTCAATACACGCGCGGTAGCGGCGTTGATATTGGGAGCGATAGCGGGTTGGGCACAGCCATTCAGCACCAGCATCTTTCGATCGTGACTGGGTTTTGGCCACTCGCCGGCTTCTACTTTTGGCGGCGTCGACGCCTTGAGCGATGCGGGCAGCGCCGGCCTGAAGAACTGACCGATCTTCAACAGCAACCCAAAGCGTTCTTTGTACGGAATAACCGAACGCAGCAGACCGCGCAGTGACCGTTCTAATGCCGGGCGTTCCACCCTGGACTCCACCACGGTTCGTCCGATATCCAGCAGCCTGCCGTACTTTACCCCGGAGGGGCAGGTTGTTTCACAGTTGAGGCAGGACAGGCAGCGGTCGAGATGCAGCTGGGTCGTGGACGAGGGATCGACGCCCTCGAGGACCTGCTTGATCAAATAGATCCGTCCCCGCGGCCCGTCCAGCTCATCACCCAGCAGCTGGTAAGTCGGGCAGGTGGCGGTGCAAAATCCGCAGTGCACACACTTGCGAAGTATTGAATCGGCCTCCTTGCCTTCTTCGGAATCCCGGATGAAGTCTGCCAGGTTTGTTTGCATCTACAGACCCCTGTACATCCTGCCGGGGTTGAAGATCCCCTTCGGATCGAATGCACGTTTTACCTTTTTATGAAGTTTCAGCAATGAACCACTGAGGGGATGAAACGCCTCTGTTTCGGCACCGCCGTTCCGGAACAGCGTCGCGTGTCCACCGGCCTCCGCGGCCGCCGTTCGGATCCGGTCGGCGGGGCTATCCGAAATCACCCAGCGCAGCGCTCCGTTCCACTCCATCAGGCTGTCACCGTGTAAATCCGGGTCGGGGCTTGCCTGGGGGATGGACAGACGCCACAGACGTCCCGCGCCTTTGAAGAACTCGTGGTCGTGTTCCCTGAGCCGGGTCCAGAAAGCGTCGCCGTCATCCAGGGTGTCTCCGCCTATTTTTGATTTTGCGCTGGCGACCCCGGTTTCCGAACCGGACAGCCTGACGTGCAGCAGGCCGCCGCTGTGACATGTCCCGGAAATCGGCGAGGGTCGTTGAGACCATCGCTGCTGAAACTCCAACGCGCCGTCGCGGTCGGCTTCCAGCATCAGCGTGCATTCCGACCGGGGCGCCGGCAGCACCTTCAGGGATACTTCGAGCAGCAGGCCCAGCGTCCCCATCGAACCGACCATCAGTCGCGACACGTCATAACCGGCGACGTTCTTCATGACCTGTCCGCCGAACCGGAGGTCTTCGCCCCGGCCGTTGACTATCCGGGTTCCCAGAACAAAGTCTCTCACCGAGCCGGCGTACGGCCGGCGGGGCCCCGAAAGTCCGCAGCCTATGGCTCCACCGACGGTCGCCCGCTCGCCGAAACAGGGCGGTTCGAACGGCAGCATCTGGCGCTGCTCCTTCAATGTCGACTCGATTTCCGACACAAGCGTTCCGCTTTGCGCGGTGATTACCAGTTCGGTGGGTTCGTAACTGACCATCCCCGAGTGCCCCGACATCTCCAGGGGCTCACCGGTCTGCGGACCCCCGAAGAACGCCTTGGTGTTCCCGCCGCGTATCGAGAGCGGCTTGCCACTCTCGATCGATGCGGTGACGGCATCGATCAGCTCTCGGGATCGATCGACCGACATCAGGCTTGATTGCGACGCAGAACTAGCATGACTTCCCGACCAGGGCTAGCCCGCATTTCTCACCAGGATCCCGAGCGATTGCGCAGGACAGGTGCCGATGAACGCCGGGCTGGAGTGAGATGCATAGCCGTAGCTATGGATCGAATGAAGCCCAAGTACAGCGGGGCCTGGACCAGCCAGCGCCGGGATAGGCGTTACCAAGACACACTGTTTTTTGGACAAATCCATAGACCTCGATGTTTGCAATGCTTAACGAGATTCTATAGCCGCATGGTGAGAAATGCGGGCTAGAAGCGTTCGATTTCCGGAAATTTCAACTGCCCCTTGTGCACGTGCATCGCCCCAAATTCGGCGCAGCGGTGCAGCGTTGGAACCGCCTTGTCGGGATTGAGCAGCCTGCCCGGATCGAAGGCCTCCTTCACGGCGTGGAACTGGGTGAGTTCGGCTGTATTGAACTGCACGCACATGTGATCGATCTTTTCCATTCCCACGCCATGCTCGCCGGTGATCGTGCCGCCTACCTCTATGCACATTTCCAGTATCTTTCCAGCCAGCTGTTCTGTCCGTTCCAGCTCGCCCTCGATGTTGCCGTCGTACAGGATGAGGGGGTGTAAATTACCGTCGCCCGCATGGAACACGTTCACCACGCGAAGTCCGTATTCACTCGACAGGTCTTCAATCCTGTTCAGTACGTCGCCGAGCGCCTTCCTCGGTATCGTGCCATCAATGCAGTAGTAATCCGGAGATATTCTCCCGACGGCGGGAAATGCGGCCTTGCGGCCCGACCAGAACAACTGGCGCTGGTCATCATCGGCGGCCACCTGCATCTTAATACAGCCGCTTGCCTCCAACACACGCCGGACTCGCTCAATTTCGTCTTCGACTTCCTCGGGCGTGCCGTCGACCTCGCACAACAGTATCGCAGCCGCGTCGGTGTCGTAGCCCGCGTGGACGAAATCTTCCGTGGCCCGGATAGCCGGATTGTCCATCATCTCCAGCCCGCCGGGGAGGATGCCGGCGGCAATGATGCTGCTTACCGCATTGCCGGCTTTTTCGACGTCGTCGAACGACGCCATGATGACTTTGGCGCACTCGGGTTTGGGCAGCAGCCTGACGGTGACTTCCACGATAATTCCCAGCAGGCCCTCCGATCCGGTCATCAGCGCCAGAAAATCGTAGCCCGGAGAATCCAGTGAATCCAATCCGATGGTGACCAGTTCACCGTCGACGGTCACGATCTTAAGTTTTAGAATGTTGTGTACCGTCAGGCCGTACTTGAGGCAGTGCAAACCGCCGGCATTTTCCGCAACGTTGCCTCCTATCGTACAGGCGATCTGTGAAGAGGGATCCGGGGCGTAGTAGAGCCCCAGGTGGGACACGGCCTCGGATATCGCCAGGTTGCGCACGCCGGGCTGCACCAGCGCGGTCCGGTTGCCGGTATCGACGTCGAGGATCTTGTTGAACTTTGCCAGACTCAGGATCACGCCTTCTTCGATGGGCAGCGCGCCTCCGGACAACCCCGTGCCCGCGCCCCTCGCGACGATCGGAATGCCGTTGCCATGGCAGTAACGCACGACGTCTTGCACCTGTTCGACGGTATCCGGCAGGGTAACCGCGAGGGGCAGCCGTCGGTACGCAGACAAGCCATCGCACTCGTAGGGACGCAGCGACTCCTCGTCTGCGAGTACGGATTCACGTGCGAGTTTCCGGCGCAGATCTCCCGCGACCCGGTTTCGCAACTCACGAATTGAAATTTTTTCGGCCACCGACATGCTCGTCAGCCACTATAACACCCGGGATTCATATAGTTAACCGCCGGATATGATCTCCTCTATCGCCCCGCCCAGATCTCTGGTTGAGGCTTTTCCACCTATATCGGGCGTGTGGACGTCCGACTCCGCCAGCACCCGTTCGATGGCGGTTTCGATCGAAGCCGCGGCGTCGGATTCACCCAGGTGCTCCAGCATCATTGCCCCGGACCAGATCTGGCCGATGGGGTTGGCGATGCCCCTGCCGGCGATGTCGGGCGCAGACCCGTGCACCGGTTCGAACATGCTTGGATATTCATTCTCGGGATTGATGTTGGCTGACGGTGCGATGCCGATGGTGCCGGCTATGGCCGGTCCCAGGTCCGACAGGATGTCCCCGAAAAGATTACTGCCTACGACCACGTCGAACCAGTCCGGGTGCAGAACAAAATTCGCGGTGAGGATATCTATGTGATACTGATCCACCTCGATATCGGGATAGTTTTTTGCCATCCGGGCAAATCGTTCATCCCAGTAAGGCATGGTGTACACGATGCCGTTCGATTTCGTGGCCGATGTCAAATGCTTCGCGGGACGGCTGCGCGCCAGTTCGAATGCGTATTTCAGTATGCGATCCACCCCGTGTCGCGTAAACACGTTTTCCTGAACCACCATCTCCAGGTCGGTGCCTGCATACATGCGACCGCCGATTTCCGAATACTCTCCCTCGTTGTTCTCGCGAACGACGTAAAAATCGATCTCCGAGGCTTCGCGGTCCTTGAGCGGTGATTCGATTCCTTTCAGTAGCCTCACCGGTCGCAGGTTGACGTACTGCCGCATTTCCCTTCGAATGGGGATCAAAAGCCCCCACAACGAGACATGGTCGGCAACCCCCGGAAAACCCACGGCTCCGAGATAGATCGCATCGAACCCCTTCAGCAATTCGATCCCGTCGTCAGGCATCATCTGGCCGGTCTTCATGTATGTTTCGCAACTCCATGAAAATTCCGTCCACTGGAAACGGAGGTCGAAGCGCCGGCCGACGGCTTCCAGCGCTCGTATCCCCTCCGGCACGACCTCGGTACCTATGCCGTCGCCGGGTATCACCGCGATATTGTAATTTTTCATGTGCGCCTGTCACTCATTGTTTTGCTCCACCGGCCTGACTCTGAATACCCCCGCGTCCACGGACGCTACAACGACCTTGCGACCGGCCTCCAGGGAGGGAAGCTCGCAGCTCTCGTCGATCTCGACGCGCCATTCGACGCCCGAATACCTGATGCTGCCGTGGCTCGTAGCGGTGATCGGCTGTTGCAGGTGGAATGCATAACCGATCAGGTCGCTGCTGTTGTCTTTGGCGGGGGTTTTGTAGTTCTGCAGCTTGAGCAGGGGCTTCCAGAGGACTACGGCGCTCACGAAAGCGCTGATCCCGAAGCTGGCGATCCCCGCCAACCAGGTATTCGGGAGCCAGCCGAGCCAAAGCATGATGCCGGTGGCCAGTGCGCCGATTCCCGCAAACAGGACGATGCCGCTGGCCAGCCCCAGGAAGCCGATTTCGATGGCGAGGAGAACGAATCCGACGGCGAACCAGAAAGCGTGCTGGTTTGCCTCGAAGTACCCGATCATGCGTCGCGACGCCCCGAATCAGACGTGCCGGTGCTCGAGAAGGCCTCGCTTTTGTTCATGGCGCTGACTATCGCGATTGCCTCGGCGACGACCTGGCCGGCGTCGCTGGACTTCCCGTCCATGAGCACCACCGTGGAATCCTTCGCTATTGCCCGCTTCGCCTCGATAGCCCCGCTGGCCAGATCGAGCTGTACCGCTTTTTGACCTTTCTCGGTTGCCGCGGCCTCGCCGATGGTCCGCAGCGCCGTTGCCTTTGCGTCCGCGACCATTTCAATTGCCTTGGCCTCACCCTGGGCCTGCAGGATCTGTTCCATCCGGTCCGCCTCGGCGGCCAGTACTTTCGACTGCTTCTGACCTTCGGCCACATTGATCGCCGCCTGGCGCTCGCCTTCGGATTCGAGGATCGCCGCGCGTTTCTCACGCTCGGCTTTCATCTGCCGCTCCATCGCCTGCTGCACGCTTTGCGGTGGAATGATGTCCTTGATTTCGTATCGCAGCACCTGGGCGCCCCAAGGCTCCGCGGCAAGGTTGATCGAAGATACGATTGCGGTATTCAGCGCGTCACGCTCCTCGAACGTCTTGTCCAGATCGATCTTGCCGATCTCCGAGCGCATGGTAGTCTGGGCCAGTTGGGTGACGGCGAAGACGTAGTCTTCGACGCCGTAGCTGCACTTGTACGCATCGAGAACTTTCAGGTACAGGACGCCGTCCACCGTCAACCCGATATTGTCCTTGGTGATTGCGCTTTGGCTCGGAACATCGAAAGCCTGTTCCTTCAAAGACTGCTTGTAGGCGATTCGATCGATCAAGGGGAAGATGAAATTCAGGCCCGCGGTCAGGGTTCCCCGGTACTTGCCGAAGCGCTCGATTACGTATGCCTGGTTCTGGGGGACGAGCTTGATCGATGCCCTGAGAACCACGAGCAGAACAACGCCCAGGCCGACCCAGAAACTGAACAGCACGTCAAATAGAGGATCCATGGAAATCTCTCAGTCGAATTGATTGATCGTTGAAGACTCTATTCTAGCCTGTATTGCCCGCCAGGACCCCGGGCACCTGCGTCACCGGCGTCGAATTACGTTGAATAGCGCGCTGTGGTCCAGATTGCCACCGCCCTGTTCGATGAGCTCGTCGTAGAGCCCGCGGCACAGTCGGGTCGCGGGCAGCTCGACGCCCACCGCTTCAGCGAGATCCAGCGCCTGCTGAAGATCCTTGCGTTGCGTCTCGGACCGGCCGCCGGGCTCGAAGTCTCCATCGATCATCCGCTGTCCGTGGAGTTCCATGATCCTCGACCACGCAAAGCCGCCTTTGAGGGCCTCGCGCACGTTTTTCGCGTCGACGCCGCAGGCCTGGGTCAAGGCGAGGGCCTCAGCCACGGCGCCAATAGTCAAGCCAACAATGATCTGATTGGCGGCCTTGGCGACCTGGCCGGCCCCGGCGCCCCCGACGTGAGTGACGTTGCCGCCCAGAACACTCAGCACAGGTTTGGCTCTTTCGAACGCATCCGTCCTGCCGCCGGCCATAATCGTCAGCCCGGCCTCGATGGCGCCGATCTGTCCGCCGGAAACCGGAGCATCGATATAATCCGACCCGGCTTCCTCGACGGCCCGTGCAAACTCTCGGGTGGGCATGACCGCGGTGGTTCCCATGTCGATAACCAGCGATTTCGCGCGCAATCCCTCGAGCACGCCCTTTTCACCCAGCAGCACCCGCTCCACCGCCGGCGTATCGGAGAGCATCAACACAACCACTTCGGTCTGCTGCGCCACTTCCCGGGGTGATGCCGCGGGCGTCATGCCAAGGTCTGCAAGTTCACGCACCACTTCCTGGCTGCGATTGTGAATCACCAGACTGCCCCCGGACCGATGAAGATTCAGCGCCATGGGTTTGCCCATCAGCCCCAGCCCGATAAATCCAATGTGCAAATTATCCATAGTTAACGAACCTACTGCATGCGGAAGGGATCCGCGATCGGGTCAGGCGACGTATTCAGCCACACGGTCTTGACGCGCGTGTAGTCGTAGATCGCCTCCAAGCCGGATTCCCTGCCGTGGCCGCTGTCCTTGAATCCGCCGAAGGGCGCCATGGGTGAGACCATGCGGTAGGTATTCACCCAGACGATGCCGGTACGGAGTGATTTGGTTACACGAAGCGCCCGCCCTATATCCCGTGTGAACAATCCGGCGGCCAGCCCGAAGCGGGTGTCGTTGGCCAGTCGGATGGCATCTCTTTCATCCTTGAAACGGATCACGCTCAACACCGGGCCGAACATTTCCTCGCGCACGATGTCCAGGTCCTGGCTCGGACAGGCAACGATAGTCGGCTCGTAGTACCACCCCCTGTCGAGACCATCGGGTTTCCTGCCACCGTGAACCAGCATTCCTCCATTTTCCAGTGCGCCGGCCACGGTTCTCTCGATTCTCTCCAGCTGCGCCGGCGTTGCCAATGGGCCCATTTGACTGTCTTCATCGAGGGGATCGCCGATCCTGATGTGCGCCGCACGCTCCGCCACCCGGGCAATCAGTTCGTCGTAAATGTCATGCTGGACCAGCAGACGCGATCCTGCCACACAGCTTTGTCCGGTGGCGCTGAATATGCTGAGCAAAATACCGTTGACGGCGTTGTCGAGGTCGACGTCATCGAAGACGATCATTGGCGACTTGCCTCCCAGTTCCAGCGACACCTCGGCAAAATTCTCCGCCGAGTTGCGTATGATCTGTCTGGCGGACGCCAGCCCGCCGGTAAAACTGATGCGATCGACCAGTGGATGGGTGGTCAAAGCGGAACCGCAGGGTTCGCCCATGCCGGTGACGATATTCAAGACGCCGGGCGGAAAACCGGCTTCTTCGAAAACCCTGCCAAACTCGAGCATGGCTGCCGACGCATGCTCCGATGCCTTTAGCACCACCGTATTGCCGGCGGCCAGCGCCGGTGCGATTTTGACGGCCACCAGAAACAACTGAGAGTTCCAGGGAACGACCGCCGCTACAACACCCAGCGGCTCGCGGATCGTCATCGCCCACATATCGGGCTTGTCGATGGGCAACGTATCGCCGTGGAACTTGTCCGCGAGACCGGCGTAATAATGATAGTAGCTCGACAGGTATGCCGCCTGCCAGCGCGTTTCCGAATACAGCTTGCCGGTATCGATCGTCTCCGTTTTGCCCAATTGTTCCGAGTGCTTCGTCATGACCTCGGCAAGATTGCGCAGCAGTGCCCCTCTTTCCGTCGGCAGCATCGTGTTCCACGGGCCGCCGGTGAACGCCCTGTAGGCGGCTTGTACGGCCCGGTCGACGTCCCGTTCACCTGCGGCGGGAACTATCGCCCACGGCTCGCCCGTGGCCGGGTTGACGCTCTCGAACGTATCGCCGTTTTCAGCATCGACCCATGCGCCATCCACATACATCTGATACTTTTTAAGAATTGTCATTTATTCCTCCAGGAGACGAATGCGAACTACGATAACTCGCCGGCGTATGCGATGCATTCGATTTCGATCTTTATGTCTACGAGAAAATCGCAGACGAGCCCCGTCCTTGCCGGCGGTTCTTTCTCGAAATATTCGCCATAAATCGCATTGAACCTCGGAAAATCGCCGCGATCTTTCAACCATACGGTCGTTTTTACCACATCCGACAGACCGCATCCCGCCAGAGCAAGGGTTTCGCGAATGTTTTCGATGCAGCTCCGAGTCTGCTCCTCGATGGATCCTTCCGTCATTGGCGCACCGTCTTTCATTGGAATCTGTCCGGTCAGAAAAATCATTCCACCGGCTTTCACTGCACGGGACAGGGAAAGTTTTCGCCCGTTGACAACCAGCGGACCCCCTATCGTTTCTTTACCAACCGGCATATGCATTTCCTCCGGGTCGAAGTGCCCCTGTCATGATTACAGATTTTCGGTCGAAAACGGAACCAAAAGCGAATGGATTGGATCTTACTCTCCTGTGATCACGAGGACCGGACAGGTAATGTTTCCTTCCGAGTCATCCAGCCCGAGGCTTCCGATCTGCCGCTGCCACTTGCGGCGATCGAACCCCAGTTCTTTGGCCAGGGTAACCGCTTTTCCCTTGCAGGAGACTGCGTAGGCGGTAACCGGCGAATGTGTCATTGGGTGCTCGAAAATGTTTTCAATGCATTGATCTCTTTGATCGCGGCGGGGGCGCCGCTCCTACAATTTGAGGGGGGCCGCTCCTACTATATGGGGGGCCGCTCCTACAATTGTGAGGGGCGCCTCGAATCAATACCGGTTCCATTGTACGGCAGGAGAATGGCCCCGGGTACAAACACATTTATGTGCCCGGCGATTTTAGATATGATCACTGCGGATACTTCTCAATTCCAACCACGACGGTCGCCAGCGTGATCCAACCCATGATTTGTAAGGACAGAGCGTACTCAGCTACCGACAACATCGTCTTCATACTCGACGATGCGCTGTGCACGGTGTTTGGGCGCCCGCCGAGAAACCGGCCTTCGCCCGCGGGGAAACACAAGTCCGCTGAAGAAACCTCGGACAAGATTCGATCGGCACGATTGATGCGCGTCAACCACGCCGGTGAGGTTTGCGCCCAGGCCCTGTACCAGGCGCAGGCCCTTACCGCGCGGTCGGACTCGGTCCGCAGCGCGATGGAAACCGCCTCCCGGGAGGAAAACGACCACCTGAGCTGGTGCGAGGAACGGCTCGAGCAGCTCGATTCGCGCACAAGCTTGCTGAATCCCATCTGGTACGCCGGATCGTTCGTGATCGGCTCGGTATTCGGCTTAGCCGGCGATCGTTGGAATCTGGGCTTCCTGGCGGAAACGGAGCGACAGGTAGTGAAACACCTGGACGGCCACTTGGAAAAACTCCCGGAAGACGACCGCAGAAGCCGCGCTATCGTCGAACAGATGCGTGATGACGAGGACAGCCACGCGGCGCAGGCGGTGAATACGGGCGCGGCGGAACTCCCTCGGCCGGTCAAGCGGCTGATGTCGCTGACATCGAAGATAATGACCGCCGCCGCCGCCAGAATCTAGCGCACCCCGAGCGATGACGCAGGACAGGTGAAACTGAGCGCCGGTCTGCAGCGGGGAGCATAGATGTAGCTAGTTCCTGTCCACAAAAAGCTTAAGTCATTGCAAGGAACGCGCCCAAGCTGCGAGCGAAGCGTGGCAGAACGCGGCAATCCAGCGCCGCATTTTAACAATTTGGTTCACTGGATTGCTTCGCTACGCTCGCAATGACGGGCATTGTGGACGGGAACTAGCCCGCGTTTCTCACCAGGATCCCGAGCGATTGCGCAGGACAGGTGCCGATCAACGCCGGGCTGAAAAAATCGCCGGGAGCGATTTTTCGCGGTAGCCCCGAAGGGGTGAGGCGCTTAGGATGCGTCG
>JAHEIO010000166.1 GCA_024639325.1 Gammaproteobacteria bacterium | reverse complement strand
TTTGGATCCTGGATCGACCGAATCCCGCGGGCCGGCCGGTGGACGGCCTGACCTTGCGGTCGGGCCACGAGAGTTTCGTGGGGGTTGCTGCGGTGCCCATGCGGCATGGTTTGACCCTGGGCGAAATGGCAAAGTGGTACTGTCAACACAAGGGTCTGAATGCCGATCTCACTGTCGTAATGATGCAGAATTACGATCCGCGCGCGGCTCCCGGATGCGGATGGCCGCCAACCCAGCCGTGGATAAATCCGAGTCCCAATCTTGCGACACTGAATGCGGCGCGTGTATACAGCGGCACCGTCCTGCTCGAGGGTACGACCTTGTCAGAGGGAAGGGGCACGACGCGATCGCTGGAATGTGTCGGTGCCCCCGGATTACCCGTGGAGGAGATCATCCAAACGATGCGTTCGCTCGCGCCGGCCTGGATGCACGGCTGCCACCTGCGTGCCTGTTATTTCGAGCCCACTTTCCACAAATACGCCGGAAAGAGGTGCGCCGGAATCCATATTCACGCAGATCATGCGAAGTATGACCACAATCAGTTTCGGCCGTACAGGCTGGTGATACTGTTGCTGAAGGCATTGCGATCGATTCGTTCGGACTTTGAGATCTGGCGTGATTTTCCCTACGAATACGAAACCGGTCGATTGCCTATCGACGTCATCAACGGCGGCCCGGTTCTGCGCGAGTGGGTCGACGATGCGGCGGCGACGGTTCCCGATATGGAGGCTTTGCTTGACAGTGATGAGCAAGCGTGGCTGCAGAATTCCGCGGAATTCCAGCTCTACCCATAGTATCGATTGGATCAATTACCGGAGAATGAAATGATTACCGACGGCAACTGTATTTTCTGCAAGATCGTTTCCGGAGAAATTCCGAGCATCAAGTTGTTCGAGGACGACCGCACCATTTGCTTCATGGATATCAATCCAGCCAATCGAGGCCACGCGCTGGTAATACCCCGGGAGCACTGGGTTGATGTTCATGCAATCCCCGACGAGGCCATATCCGCGGTCGTGATAACCGCCAAACGCATCGCCGGTGCGTTGGATACAAGCCTGGCGCCGGACGGGATCAATCTCGTACAGTGCAATGGTGCCGGAGCGGCGCAATCGGTGGACCACTTTCACATGCATGTTTTGCCCAGGGTCGCCGGTGATGAACTCAAGCTTAACTGGGGCCTCGTATCAGGCGACTCGGATCAGATTAAGGCCACGGCGGCCCGGATCAGAGCGGCGCTCTAGTGCAAATCCCGCCAATATGGGTCAAGTTGGGGCAGGAACGGGAAGAACTTGCCGTGTTTCGTTGTCAACCCAGCCGCAAGTATTTATAGTACGGACCAGATAACAAGGGCAATGAAGCTGAACAAGCCCTGGGACCAATACCAAAGGCGGGTCATAAGAGTTGGATACATTTCCCAAGCTGTTGCTTGAAAACGCCCGGCGTCTAGGAGATCGCTCAGCCATACGAGAGAAGGAGTATGGCATCTGGCAGACCTGGACCTGGAAGCAGGTTGCTGACGAAATCAGGGCGCTGGCCTGTGGTCTGGCGGCACGGGGATTCAAACGGGGCGACAAACTCGGCATCATCGGCGGCAACCGACCCCGACTCTACTGGAGCATGGCCGCGGCCCAGAGTCTTGGAGGGATTCCGGTGCCAACCTACCAGGATGCGGCGGCTGATGAGATCCAGTACGTGCTGGACCACGCCGAAGTCAGGTTCGTCCTGGCGGAAGATCAGGAACAGGTCGACAAGATCCTTGAAGCTCAGGATCGTCTGCCGTCACTGTCGCAGATTTTTTATGATGAAGAACGGGGGATGCGCAACTATGAGCACGACCACCTCACAGATTTTGCCCGCGTTCAAGCAGAGGGGCGTGAGTATGACGAACAACACCCCGGTTTTTTCGAGGAGCAGGTCGCCCGGGGCAAGGGCAGTGATGTCGCGATCTTCCTTTACACCTCGGGTACGACGGGAACGCCGAAAGGCGTAGTGTTGACGCATGACAACGTGCTAATCACGGCACGCAACGGCATCGAGTTCGACAACCTGACCCAAAACGAGGAAGTGCTCGCGTATCTGCCGATGGCTTGGGTGGGCGACCACATTTTCTCTTACGCGCAATCATATGTGTCCGGCTTTTGCGTGAGCTGTCCGGAGAGCGCCGCGACCGTCATGGAGGATCTCCGCGAGATCGGTCCAACCTATTTTTTTGCGCCACCGCCAATATTCGAAAATCTGCTGACCACCGTCATGATCCGCATGGAGGATGCCGCCGGGCTCAAGCAGTCGCTGTTCAAGTTCTTCATGAATGTCGCGCGCCGGGCGGGACCGGCCATTCTCTCCGGTGAATCGGTTTCCCTCGGCGACAAGCTGCTCTACGCACTAGGCGAATTGCTGGTATACGGCCCCTTGAAGAACACGTTGGGCATGAGCCGGATCCGATTGGCGTACACGGCGGGAGAGGCCATCGGGCCGGATATCTTCGACTTCTACCGCTCCCTTGGAATCAATATCAAGCAGCTCTACGGCCAGACCGAGGCATCGGTCAATATCACCCTGCAGCCCGATGGTGAGGTGTACCCAGATACCGTCGGAAAACCCGCGCCGGGCGTGGAAATCAGGATTACGGACAGCGGCGAGGTGATGTATCGCAGTCCGGGTGTGTTCGAGTGCTATTTCAAGAACGACGAGTCGACGCGACAGACCAAAACGGAGGACGGCTGGGTGCATACGGGCGACGCTGGATTCTTCGATGACAGGGGGCACCTCAAGATCATCGATCGCGCCAAGGACGTGGGCAAGCTCAATGATGGCTCGCTGTTCGCACCCAAATACATCGAAAACAAACTGAAGTTCTTCCCCCATATCAAGGAGGCGGTGGTTTACGGAGATCAGCGGGATTTCTGCGCCGCATTCATCAATATAGACCTGGAGGCGGTAGGGAGCTGGGCGGAACGAAACGATGTCTCCTATGCGAGTTACCAGGATTTGGCGGCGCGATCCGAAGTCTATGCGTTGATCGAGGATAGCGTGCGGAAGGTCAACAGCGAGCTCGCCGAGGATCCAAGAATGGCCGCCTCCCAGGTCCGGCGCTTCCTGGTGTTGCATAAGGTGCTCGATGCGGATGACGGCGAGTTGACGCGCACGCGAAAGGTGCGGCGCGGGTTTGTGGCGGAAAAATACGGTGTATTGGTGGATGCGCTTTACGGCGGCAAGAAGAACTGCTACGTGGAAACGGAGGTCACGTTCGAGGATGGCCGAAAGGGAGCTATTTCCGGTGATCTCGAAATAAGGGATGTGGAGATCGCGCCCGTCGAGTACAAGAAAGCGAGTTGATGGAAACTCGCTCAGATCCGAACGAGCAGATCCTGCAGGTGAGCAACATTGGCTTGTCTTTTGGCGGCGTAAGAGCGATCGAAAATGTGAGCTTCGATATTCACCGGGGAGAGGTGCGGGCCATCATCGGGCCCAACGGCGCCGGCAAGAGCTCCATGCTCAATGTGATCAATGGTTTTTATCATCCCCAAGAAGGAGAAATTACCTACAAGGGTGAGACCCGAAAACAAATGCGCCCGCACATCGCGGCGGCAAATGGTATTTCCCGAACATTTCAGAACATCGCCCTGTTCAAGGGCATGTCCACGCTGGACAACATCATGACGGGCCGCAACACCAAGATGAGAAAAAACCTGCTGTTGCAGGCCTTGCATATCGGTCCCGCCAAAAGAGAGGAAATCGAGCACCGTGAGTTCGTCGAGAATATCATTGATTTTCTCGAAATCCAGGCCATTCGCAAGACCCACGTGGGCCGTTTGCCTTACGGCATGCAGAAACGGGTCGAGCTGGGCAGGGCGCTGGCGGCGGAGCCGGAACTGCTTCTGCTTGACGAGCCCATGGCCGGGATGAACCTGGAAGAGAAAGAAGACATGTGCCGCTTCGTCCTCGACGTGAATGAACAATTCGGCACCACCATCGCGCTCATCGAACACGATATGGGCGTGGTGATGGACATCTCCGATCGGGTGGTGGTGCTGGACTATGGCAAGAAGATAGCGGACGGCACCCCCGATGAGGTGAGGTCGAACCAGGCTGTCATCGATGCTTACCTTGGGGTGGCCCGCGATGCCTAGGAGCCTGTGCGAGTACTCATGCGCCTACTTCGAAAGCGGCAGAGCGGCCCATCACAGTGAATCGCCGCTGGGTGCTGTGCGGCGTCATTGCGAGCGCAGCGAAGCAATCCAGTATAGAGGCCAATCAACGAAGGCCGGATTGCCGCGTCCTGCCACGCTTCGCTCGCAGCTTCGGCGCGCTCCACGCGATGGCTTCGGCCGAAAGGTTTTCCCTGAGTCATGAATCCTGAACTGCTTTTCTTCTTGGAAACGGTGATCGGCGGTCTTATGGCCGGTGTCATGTACGCGCTGGTTGCGCTCGGTTTCGTCCTGATCTTCAAGGCATCCGGCGTATTCAATTTCGCACAGGGGGTATTGTGCCTGTTCGCGGCGCTTGCGCTCTATGATTTCATGGCGCCGGGCGGCTGGGTGGACCGGTGGTTCGGCATCACATTCCCCGTGTGGATTTCCATCGGTTTGACCATCTACGTAATGATAGTCGTGGCATGGCTGATCGAACGGCTCGTGCTTCAGCATCTGGTAAAGCAGGAACCGATCATACTTTTCATGGCAACCCTGGGTCTGGCCTATGTCCTGGAAGGATTAGGGGATATTCTTTTCGGTTCCGACGTGAAGCCGTTGGACATCGGAATCCCCCAGGGCGCTTCGGACTGGCTGCTGGACAATTTCAATCTGTACGTCGAAAAACTGGAGATGGTCGCCGCCGCAACCGCCGCGGTATTGGTCATCGTGCTGGCAATTTTCTTTCATAAAACCCGGATCGGCAGGGCCCTGCGGGCGGTCGCCGACGATCATCAAGCGGCCCTGAGCGTGGGGATCTCTCTGCGTACGATCTGGGTCATCGTATGGTCCGTATCCGGCATCGTCGCACTGGTTGCCGGCATCATGTGGGGCAGCAAGTCCGGCGTGCAGTTTTCCCTGTCGCTGATCGCGCTCAAGGCGCTGCCGGTGCTGATTCTGGGCGGATTCACCTCCGTTCCCGGTGCCATCGTGGGCGGGTTGATCATCGGTGTGGGTGAGAAACTGGCGGAGGTCTACTTCGGGCCCCTGGTGGGCGGGGCCATCGAAAACTGGTTTGCCTATATGCTTGCGCTGGTGTTCCTGCTGTTTCGGCCGCAAGGCTTGTTCGGGGAGCGGATCATTGAGCGTGTTTGAACCTATGAGCAACGCGAGGCGCGCCTCCTACAGGGACATTCA
>JAHEIO010000069.1:3178-19564 GCA_024639325.1 Gammaproteobacteria bacterium | reverse complement strand
CCCCGATGTACTTGGGCTTCATTCGATCCATAGCACCGGCTATGCATCTCACTCCAGCCCGGCGTTCATCGGCACCTGTCCTGCGCAATCGCTCGGGATCCTGGTGAGAAATGCGGGCTAGTGTCTTCGCTTTCCCATCAGTGATCGATAGCGTTCACCGACTTTCCACAGTTTCGAAGTCTTGATTTCCCGCAATTCATTTGCGAGTCTGTCGTTGACCCGCTTCAGGTCGCTCAACGCATTTTGCGACGATTCTAACTGTTTGTGCAACGCACCCTCCCGCGCCAGGTAACCGTCTCTGACCAGGCGATACTCTTTTGACCTGATGTGAGAACATTCCACCGTTACATCGAACGCCGTTGGGCCGTCTGGCGTGGCTGATCGGTTGACAGCGACCTCCAACTCCGGATTGTCTCCGACAACCGCGAAAACTTCGCCATACCGCGCCTTGTTGTAAACCATGCCGGACAATCGGCCGGTTGTCGCGATGCTGTCACAGCCGGTCAGTTCAACCAGGTCGAACTGGCGTCCGCCGATGGACGCGGATATCCGCAGGTACGGAATGGTCAAAAACCCGACATCTTCGCCACTCCACTCGTCACACGGATCGAACCGGACGTGCGACACATCGGTCAACCCCTCGGGGAGCACGAAGTTCAGTGGCGTCGGGTCGGGTCCGGCGGCTGCATCCACGGCGATGCAGTTCTCTTCGCTGTAGCCCTGCCCCGATTGTCTCCAGTAGAGTTTCGCGCACACCGGTGACTCCGGTGCCGGTTCGTTCATTCTGGCCGCCAGAAGCGTTTGAGCGGTGTCCTCAGCTTCGTGTTCATTGACCTCGATCTGGAAATCGTTCTCCATCCGGCAGAACTCTTCCATTCTTTCGCTGGCGTCGATACCAACCGCGCGGAAGCTGAACAGAACAAAATCGCGCACGGTGTGGATGCCGTGTCGCCGTGCGAACTCGCCAATGACCCTTATGTAACGAATGGCGAATAACAACTGGGCACGGAAAAAAATATAGTCTCTATTCAGTGCGTACGGCACATTCCATTCCTGATCGAAGAACTCGTAGGACGAGTCCTCGCAAACGATGATGTTGTTGGGTACCAGGTCGATGCTCAGAGTTTGCCGCGACAGAAACTCGTAATACTCGATCAGCAACTCGTTGAACTGCCCTCCCCAGGGATTGATTGCCAGGGATCTGGACCACTCAACGGACAAGAGGCTTCCAGCGATGAAATTTTCTGTTACCAGAGACTGCACCAACGCCGGCGACGGTTGGCCGCCGGCTTCATCCACGCGCTGCCTCGTGACCAGTTCAGACTGTCTGGGTTTTGTCGTTATTACGCTGTAGGCGCGTTTACGTTTGAAGTCCGGCAGGTGCGCAAAGTCGAACGGCGCGGCCTCTTCCAGGGCCGCTGTTCGATCTCCAATCATAATGAGAAAAGAGTTTGCAAACGCACCCAGCGTTCCGTTGGCGCACGACGCCTGCCAGAACATAGGCTCGTGCAGGCCAAGCCGGAGCGGCATCGTATAGTCTCGGGAACTTAAACCCTCGAGGTGTGAAAACGCGAACCTGTTCTGTGCCGCATATTCCGCCGACAGGATGACGGTGGGGACTTTGTAGTCCGGAAACGGGAAAAGGAACCGCGACGCACCGAATCCGGACAGCCCTATGATGGTTTCCCATTCGCCAGTGGTATAGGTTCTGATCCCCGAGTCGTTGCGATATCCATGGGTGCCAACGTAACGTCGTCCGTAGTGATCCTCATGCGCACCCAGCACATACTTTAGGCCGGTCCTGTTCTCGATGGCAACGACAATCATCCCGTCATCGCGAAGGCTGCGCTTGAATCTGTGCAACAGCTCTACCGCCGGGTCGCCGTCGCTGCCGGGCCGGAACCGACCGGCGTATTCGATCACACCGACCAAAACGACAAGATCGTAGTAGTTGTCCGGGAGCGTAAGATCGTTGAAGTTCGCGCACAGGATGCGAACATTTTCCAGATCACGACAGCGCAGCGCACCCAGTTCGGCGCGTACTTTGCTGCCCTCGATGGCATCGACGTCATGTCCTTGCTCACCAAGATAGCGCGAGATGGCGCCGCATCCGGAACCCAGCTCCAATACGCGCAGCCCACGCCGCGTGTTCAGCGCCCGCATGAGATTGGCCCGCTTATTCGAAAGGTGGTATTCGCTTGGCCAATCCTTTATTTTTAGCTCGAGTTCAGGAGAAATGCTGGAAAGGTCCCCAGCGGAACTGAGTACGCCACGCAGGTATTTTTCACTTTCGCCGCCATCCGAGTAGCTAATCGATTGATGGCCGTCTCTCAAATAGATGCCGGAATCCTGTCTGACCAGCAGATTGCCCCGCTCGAGCATCAGCCGGGCCGCTCGCGTACGGATTTGTCGGATATCTTCATTTCGAGGTCAGCGAGGCTCAGCGCACAATACGTTAAAAAAGTCCCGAGTAAAAAGGTCCCCAGAAGATGGCCGTAGCGAACAGCAGTAACAAATATGTCCACAACACCGTCCCATAGCGAACCTTTCTCTCGTCGACGGACATGACGACCCGGCTCATGACGATATCGAACAGCACAACGAGGACCAAAATGGGCACCAGCGCGGGGGCCAACAATGACGGCAGCATCGACCAGCTCGATTTCTCTCCATGATCTCCTGCAAAGGGAGCCATTATGACGAGCGCGAAGAGCAGCGAGGCCAACAGCGCGCGCAGGATACCGAGACGCATAATATAGTTCGCAATCATAGTGATCACCGGGCCTCAAGTTTCAGGCGGCTTAATTTCTGCTAAGGACTAACGCTGCGAGAACAACTTTGATCCATTCAGTATTTCGTCATCAAACGAAGTGAAACAGTCCAGCACCGTTGTCCCACAAGAACTTCTGGATTGCCGCGTCCTGCCACGCTTCGCTCGCAGCTTCCGCACGCTCCTTGCAATAACACAATTAATCAGAGCTTCCCCAGGTTATCTGCTTTTGACTGAAGAACAGTCTGTATCGGTGACGCCCGTCCCGGCGCTGGCTGGTCCGGGCCACGCTGAAATTGGCTTCATTCGATCCATAGGTACGGCTAGGCGAACGACCAGCGTTCGGCGTTCCTGTTTCCGTCCACCGGTGCGTCGCCGGCGATCCTGTCAGATACCCGAATCTTGTCGTTGGTCGCCATCAACCAGTTCCTGAACGCCGGACAAACGAATCCGCCTTCATCGTGGATGAGCTGCTGCATCTCGACGTACATGGCTCGCCGCTTGGAGTTGTCCAGTTCGGCGCGCGCCTCGACCAGCAGCTGGTTGAAGCGTTCATGCGTCCAGTGCGTCTCGTTCCAGGCGGAATCGGCCGCGAATGCCTGGGTCAACATCAAGTCTTCGGTCGGCTGGCCGTACCACACGGACACGCAAAACGGCTTGACATTCCAGACCTCGCTCCAGTAACCATCCGTCGGCACCTGCTTCACTTCCAGGTTGATACCCGCCTTTGCGGCATGTTCCTTGTACAGCACGGCGGAATCTACTCCGCCGGCATAGATCTCACCCGCCCACAGGGTCACATCCAGGCTGGACAGCCCCGCCTGCTTCAAGTGAAATTTGGCTTTCTCTGGATCGTAGCCGCGCTGGGGAATTTCGGAGGCGAAGAAACGCTGATTTTTGGAAATCGGATGATCGTTGCCGAGATAGCCGTGGCCCCGCAGCAGGATTTGCAGCATCGCCTCGCGATCAATTGAGTACTTGAGCGCCGATCGGACATTGATGTCGTCGAAAGGTGCGAGATCCATACGCATGGGAAAGGTGAAGTGGCTGTTGCCGCCGACTTCATGCACCACCACGCCCGAAACATTTTTTAGCAGGTGCAGGGTTTTAGTCTCCGGGTCGTCGATTGCGTCTACTTCACCGGTCTGCAGCGCGCTGGTCCGGGCGGTTACGTCGGCCACATGGAGGGTTTCTACTTCGTCGAAATACGGTTTTCCCTCCTTGAAGTAGTTTGGATTCCGTTTCGTCGCGGAGCGTATCCCCGGTTCCCATTCGGTCAGGACGTAAGGGCCCGTGCCGATGCCTTTCTCCCAGTCCGCCTCGGTACTGCCGGCGGGAGCGATCGAAAAGCGGGCGCTCGCCATTACATGAGGAAAGTCCGCGTTGCCCGACTTGAGCTTGAAGATCACCGTTTGCTTGCCGTCGGCCCTGACGTCCTCGACCCCCGTGATGAGACCCTTGCCGATAGACTTCGAGTCTTCGCCGCGATGCACGTTGATCGAATGTACGACATCCTCGGCGTCCAAAGTCTTACCGTTGTGGAACTCGACGCCCTGACGCAACTTGAAGACCCACTCGGTGGCGTCATCCGACACCTCCCAGCTTTCGGCCAGTTCGCCCACCGCCTCGCCGTCCGCCGTGACCTCGGTAAGATTGCTCAGAATCTGCCATTGGGTATTTATTTGGTGGGTATCCCCGCCCCCAACGACCCCGAAAAGCGTGTCGGTCGTCGATCCGCCGCGCAGGGCCTGGCGAAGCTTACCGCCCTGCTTGGGGGCCGCGGCGCGCGCCTCCTCCGCCAGCAGTCCACCAGGTATGGCGACCGCCATACCCAACGCGGTTGCCCGCTTGATGAAATCTCGACGGCCGATACGCCCGTCGGACAAACGCCTTTGTAATTCTTCGAATTTATTCATTGGTTCCTCCTCTGTAGCCCTGATCGCTGCGCATGGAGTGGTGATTTTCATGCATTTCAAGCGGTGAAGACCGCGGGCATTCGATACCATTAGTTTTGAATCTACGCCGCCGCCAGTCTATTTGAACCGCAGTCACCGCGACTGTCAATGAGGAACTTGACTGGCCTTGCTGCCAGCCTTATCGATTATGCCGATGATTCTGACTACTCGTACGAAACACCGACCTCTTGATCGAACGCCTGTCGTTTGAGTCGGACGATGTGGTCGCCGACATCGGAGCGGGGACAGGCTACTTCCCGTTTCCGATCGCATCGCGGGTTCCCGAAGGCTAGGTTGTCGAAGTTGATATTCAACCCGAAATGCTGGAGCTCATTGCGCGCGGAAAAGCCACGCTTGGTACACGAAATCCGGAAACGGTTGTCGGCTCCGTGTCGATCGATGCGTGTGATGGATAGATATTCGACAGCGGGAGCTGCCAACGGCGATTCAGAATTCTCGAATCCAATTCGCGAATCGGTTAGACTCTTTGCGCTTCTCCGATAAAATATAAGCGTTGTGCAAGATAATCTGACTTTCAAATCGTATCCAGCGTGGGCTGCCGTGCTCATCACCATGATACTGTTTCTGGTCGCTGCGACATCGCCGGCGGCAGCGCAGACTCAACAGTACGTATCCGATCAACTCGAGATTACCTTGCGCAGCGGACCGGGGACCAATTTCGCAATTCGTCGGATGCTGAAGAGCGGGACGCCGGTGCAGGTGCTCGAGGACAACGGCGAAGGCTATGCCAGGGCCACAACCGCTGATGGTACCACCGGCTGGGTGCTGACCCGCTTCCTGACTGCTGAGCCGGTAGCGAGAGATCTCCTGACGAAAAATGAGCAGGAGATGCAGAGAATGCGGCAGGAAAGCGCTCTCGCACAGGAACGGCTCATCGGATTGGATCAACTGGAAGGCAATCTATCCCGGGTACAGGCGGAAAACGAGAATCTTCTGACAGAACTTCAGAATCTCAAGCTGGTGGCGGCGGATTCACTGAAGATCATCGAAGAGAACAAAGCGTTGAAGCAGGAACTGGAAGAATCCAGCGTAAAGCACCAGGCGTTGATCGAGGAGAATACACGCTTGGGCGATGAATCTACCCAAAACTGGTTCCTGATTGGCGCAGGGGTACTTATTCTGGGCATGTTGATTGGGCTGACTATTCCCAATATACGTTGGAAGAAGCGGCGTTCTTCCATGAGCGGTTTGAACGTCGATTTTTGAAATTCCGGGCCGGCCGGGCCATCGGCTTAGGCTGACTGGTTACAAAAGTAAAGGTACGCGGAGACCTCATGCGATCTTCAGGTTTTTTTTCTGCAATTGGTGGACGACTTGATCAGCAGGGAGCGGGCGGCTGAACAAGAAACCCTGGATGGCGTCGCACTCCTTGTCGACGACGACGCGAAGCTGTTCCCGTGTTTCGACGCCTTCTGCGACGACTCGCAGCTTCAACGCGTGAGCCATGGCGACAATGGCCGAGACAATTTCTTCATCCTCCGAATTTTTGTCGATATCGATGATGAAACTATGGTCGATTTTAAGTGTATCGATCGGAAACCGGCGCAGGTAATTTAACGAGGAGTAACCGGTCCCAAAATCATCAAGCGCAACACCGACCCCAAGTGCCTTGAGATTAGCAAGCGTCTCCACGGCGCCACTCGGATTCGCCATGATGGTGCTTTCCGTGATCTCGATCACGAGGTAGCGAGGGTCCAACCCGCTGTTCTTGAGGGCCAGCTCGATCGTCGTCGAAAGATCGCTTTTGGCGAACTGAATGCTGGAGACATTGACTGAAATCAACACGGGGCGATAGCCCGCCTTCTGCCAGGCACGGGCCTGCCGACAAGCCTCGTGGAGCACCCAATTTCCGATCGGCAGAACAAGACCTGACTGTTCGGCCACCGGGATGAAAACATTCGGAGTTATCAGCCCGGTTTCCGGATCGTGCCAGCGCAGCAGTGCCTCGAGGCCCAAGGGCTCACCGCTCAGCGCGTCGAACTGGGGCTGGTAGTGCAAAGTCAGTTCGTTGTTCTCCAGTGCCGTGCGCAGTTTGGATTCCAGAACCAGCCGCTCCAAGGCGGCGACATTTAAGGACTCACGGAAATATTCGTAGCAGTTCTTGCCCCGCTCCTTGGCATGATACATTGCAATATCCGCATTCTTGATCAAGTCATCGGCCTGCTCTCCATCTGTAGGGTATACGGTGATGCCGATGCTTGCACTCGTGTGATACTCGTGCCTTTGTATGGTAAATGGGTTGCTGAGACTTTCTATGATCCGATTGGCAACGGCGCTCGGTTCGAAGGCATGTTTGATATCGGACAGCAGGACGATGAATTCATCGCCCCCCTGTCTGGCCAGGGTACCGGTTGATTCGTCCGTGTTATCGGCCACTGCGACGAAGTCGCTCTCTCGCAGACATTTCGAAAGTCTCCGTGCTACTTCCTGCAGCAGGATGTCACCGGCTTGATGGCCTAGCGTATCGTTGACGCGCTTGAAATCGTCGATATCCAGAAATAGTAGTGCGAGTTTCTCTCTATTTTTCCGCGCGCTCGCGATTGCATGACCGAGGTGTTCTTTGAACATGGCGCGATTGGGTAACCCTGTCAGGCTGTCGTGGTAAGCTAGGTAGCGAACCTGTTCGTCGGAGCGCTTTAGATTGCCAGCCATATCCTCGAACGCGTCTGCCAGTTCGCCGATCTCGTCTTTGGAATTGACGTCGCTCCTGATATCCCACTGACCGCGTCCGATTTCTTTTGATAGGTTGCGCAGTTGATGTATGGGTTTTATTACGAGGTATACCAAGGCCGTGAATAAACACGCCATCGTGACCAGGATGGTAAAAAGCGTAATCGCGGCGACAATAGCGGCCAGTCTGCGGCTGATCGCAAGGAGCTCGTCTTCGGGAATTACGGCAAACAGGTATAAATCTGAATGCAACTGTCTTTTGCTGAGGAAAACCATACGGCCGTTGAAAGATAACCTCGCAGGTTGGCTCTCAAAACCGGCTTTGTCCTTGCCGTCAAGAAGGCCCTGCGTGACGGGTTCGCTCAACGAAATGCGGTCGGGATGGAACAGCACGTTGCCATCGGCATCAGTGGCAAAAAGATAGCCCGCCTCACCGATGGTGATCTGTTCGATCTGGTGGGCCAGATCTTGCAGTTTGATGGTCAGGGCCAGGTAGCCGCGAAGTTTTGGAGAGGCGTTGAGGTCATCCACGGTGAGATCACGCAGTATCATTGGTTTTCCGACGAACAGAGAGATCTCCTGGTTGTCGGGGTTGCGTAAGATGGCTGCGTAATTTTGATCCCTTGCCTCGGCCAGCTCCTGGAAAAATGGACTGTCGGCTTCGTCGTCGGTTTTGTTGTCGATATGGGGCCACGTCAGGCGCATGTCCTCATAGCCGTCTGTCAATAAGACTCGAATTTCGTAATAACTGGGAAAGGCTTCCTGGAAACTCTTAAATAGACGCAACAGTGGCGGCAGCATAAGAGTGTATCTCTGCTTCTCGTCTCTGGTTAGCAGGTATTTTTTGACCAGGGTGTGCTTCGAGAATAGTTCGATATTAGCGAGGGACGTCTCGAGCTCGGTATTCATTTGCACGACCAGGCGCTCCATGGAGGCGCGCATCTCCCCGAACACGCGTTGCTTGCTCGCATCTTCCAGTTCCTTGTACGCAATCCAGCCTAGAACGAGCAGCGGAATGACGATGAGTGGAATCAGAAGCGTCGGTATTTTAGTGCGAAGCTTCAACGCCCATTGTTATTCTAGGAGACGGGCGAAAACCAAGGAGCGCTTCTTCTGGACGCGGGGCGGGATCGGCTGAAAAGGCTCGGACTTCGCCAGGGCCTCTTCGGTGGGGTAGATGACCTCGTTTTCGAGAAAGTCGGCAGGCAGGATTTTCTCGGCGGCCTTGTTCGGCGTCGCGTAATAGACGTACTGTGCGAGCTGAGCGGCGTGCTCGGGTTCGTTCAGAAAATTGATAAACGCCCAGGCAAGGTCTTTATTCATTGAGTTTTTCATTACGACCAGATAGTCGGCCCAAAGGGTTCCGCCCTCCTTGGGTACGACATATTCGATCATCTCGTGGTGTTCCTGGACCATCAGCGCGTCGCCACTGTAGATCATGGTAATGGCAATATCTCCGGATACCAGTGCGGATTGCTCGTTTAGCGCGATGTAAACGTAGGACTTGACGAACGGCTTTTGCGCCAAAAGCAACTCCTCAGCTTCGTCGATGGCCCTCGCGTCATTGCTGTTGGCCGAGTAACCCAATGCCTTGAGGGCCATTCCGATAACTTCGGTTGAACTCTCGATCAAGCCAATCTTGCCGCGCACAGATTCAGTTGGCTTGAAAAAGTCCATCCAGCTTGACGGTGCTTTTTCAATCAGGTCTGAGCGATAGGCAATTCCAAGGGTTCCCCAAAAATACGGCATCGCGAAACCCCGGACCCCGGCAAACGCGTCGAGCCATCGCTCTTCAATGTGCTTGAGGTTGGGAACGTAGTTCGTATCGACGGGTGCCAGCCAGCCCTGAATACGGTAAACATCCACCGCGAGATCGTTCACGAGGGCAAGGTCATAGCCCTGGACCTCTGTTTCCAGCAGCATGGCGTCGCGCAGGTCGTCACTCTCGAAATAGACCTCATTGACCTCCACGTTGAACTGCTTTTCGAATTTCGCGATCAGCTCGGGGTCCATGTACTCGGACCAGTTCAGAAGCACCAGCTCGCGTGTTTCAGCCTGGGCAAAGCCTGCAGAGTAAATGCTGAATACAAAAGAGAAGAACACGACCTTGAGAAATACCTTGTTTAGATAAAGAGCTCGCATATATGATTCAACTTTGCGCCTAGGGAACTGCAAGAAGTTCTCTTCGCAAGCTCGAAGTTCCATCTAAATCAGCATCTGCATTGAAAGGAGTCTCGGAGACATGTGAAAAAATTACAGTCGCACACGATGGGCTCATGTCAGCGCACAGGGGCTCTCAATGGCCTTGACGAAGATCGACAGACAGCGCATCTGGCAAGTGACAAAATCAATAGCCGAGAGTCTATGATCACGATCATTCCTTTCCAGCTTTTCAACTTTGATGTGCACCCCACGGGCGGACAAACCTGATAGATAAAGCTTAGTTGGCCGGTACCATTTTTCCACTTTTGATGGGAAATTTAGAGATTTTGGACCTATCGTGCGACGGCTTGTGACGGTTGGCGGCAACGCGGTCTCGCCCGTCTCTCCTCTTTCCACTTCCATATAGCCGCCTTCGCCCGCTCGTAACCCAGGTCTCTAGCCCGCTCCAGTTGAGCCTTTTTGAACGACCAGGCCGGCGCCAGATTGAAATCCGTATCATGCCGGTCCGGACAAATATAGATTTCCTCCATCCTGCGATACCGCAATATTGACGAAACCCGACGTATCAACTCATCGATAGTGGGTTCGGGCCAACCCTGCTCCCGTCCAAATCCGCGCATCGTCTCCATCGCCACCAGGTATCGATCGAACTCATTTCGAACCCGATCCACCTTTTGCTCAATGATCTGGGTCAGCGCCTGATTGAGGACCGACCGCAAACCCCGCCGCGATATGCTCCCCGTCTCAGCATCGTAATGGTAGGGCATCCAAGTGTTCGAAACGATTACGAGATCGACACCCGTGTCGCGGGCAATGTGAATCGACAGCGTCTCCCGCACCTCGCCATCGATGTACTCCGTCGGTTCTCCGCCCGGCTGGTGCACAATAGGGTACGGGCGGAATATCCCGGGCACGGAAATAGACGCCGCGATGGCCTGAGATATCGGCACGTCGTCCACGTAGGCAATGAACTGTTCATCGGTTCCGCGCTGCTGAAACTCTCTGGGACCAAAGACCACTTTCTGCGAGCCATTGAGCTGCGTGGCGCAGATATAGACCTCGGGACCGATTGTCCTGAAGTCATTGTCCGTGGCCCGCTCCCGGAAATATCGCTCCACCGCGGATGCATCAAAAATTCCGGTTCGATTCGACAAAAAGCTTAGATTGGGCCGAAACAGAGTGCGCGGCCTGAACCGGGGGTGAGTCGACTTCTTGAGGCCTATTACTCCCTCCGCTTCCTCGATGGTTTGAAAATAGATGCAGGCCGCGGCCACGCATGCCCCGGCGGACGAACCAATGTAGCTTTGGATTTTCAAATCCAAATCGTCCGCAACAGCCGGTTCTCTGGGATCGGCGGCGGACGTTCGCCTGAAGCCCGCCTCCTCCAAGGCCCGCAGCGCCCCTAGATGGAACGCGTAGGCCTTGAGTCCACCGCCGCTGCAGACGAAAGCACACTTCACCCTGAGTTCCTCAAACTGATCAACCGTATTACCAGATTATAGACGCCGCCAGCCAACCTTACTCAGAGCGCGCAGTGGCAACCGTTGTTAAAACAATATCTTTAGTCTATTTTTATGGTTACCGATATTGGACGGTAAACGGCGTCCGCAGGTTTCTCGTACGGCAGCGGCGCCGTTTTAACGAAACCTTTCGGATTCGACTAAAGTGGTTTTGGCATCGAGCTGGGGTTCCTGTCCCGCAGCTGGGCCCGCTGAGGCTGCCATAATGTCGACTGCGCAAATTCCGTATCAGTTTTACACGCAAACCCTACACGGGTGGATATCCGGATAACATGAACTATCGCGATCTGGCGAACACGGCGTACAACCTAATCTCACCGTCGATGGTGCACGAGCGCGTGCAGACGCTGCTGAATGATGCCGAGAGCGATTTCGATCAGATTGCTGAGGTGATCGAATGTGATCCCGTAATGGTTGGACAGATACTGAGGTTTGCCAACAACCGCGGGTCGATGAATTCGACCCAGGTAGACTCGATATCGGAGGCGGTCGAAGCCATCGGCGTCAAGGGCATGCATGGAATCATGCTTGCCACCGACGCCAGGGATACGTTTGACAACGTCCCGGCGGACTTGGTTGAGGTGCAGGATTTT
This sequence comes from Gammaproteobacteria bacterium, assembly GCA_024639325.1. Classification (GTDB taxonomy): domain Bacteria; phylum Pseudomonadota; class Gammaproteobacteria; order Arenicellales; family JAANXG01; genus JAHEKE01. Next base: position 7,872 of record JAHEIO010000069.1, on the reverse strand, counting down.
TGGCATCACAGCGTTTGCTGCGGTCTCGCCGCGCAGGTGTTGGCCAAGCATATTGAGCACCCGGACGGCGACCGACTGTTCGTCGCCGGCTTGCTCCACGATCTGGGTCAGCTGGCGATCTACGACCAATTACCGGACCTGGCTCGACAGGTCCTGGAAAAGGCGGGCGAGCCGGAGGCTTATCGCTACCGTGCTGAAAAAGAGGTGATCGGATTCACCCACGCACAGGTTGGCGCGGAGATGATGAGGAACTGGCGATTACCCTCGAGTATCTGGGAACCGGTGGAGTTCCATCACGAACCCTTGCTGGGCAATCGTTACCCGATCGAGGCTGCGATCCTTCACATTTCCACTAGCGTCGCCAATGCCATCGAGCCCAGTTGGAAGACCAAATGTGACTTGCAGCAGACGATTCGCGCCATCGATTCTGGGGTGTGGCAGGTCACCGGGCTGTCCGAGGACGATCTTGAGCCTACCCTGAATGAGGTAATCATGCGCTCCTTCGACGTTACCGCCACCGTTACCCCGCAAGCTTTGTTGATCTATTGAAGTAGAATTGATCTGGCCAGGTTTGTGAACCGGAGTCGAAGCCTGGCCCGCGCCGGGATCCTATTGAGAAATGCGGGCTAGAGCCTGAGTCTGCTGTTGCGCGATAAGCAGCCGTTGACTTTATGGGCCTAAACGAGAGTATGCGCAGTTTGAGTTAGTATCGTTGCTGGGCGGAATAAACCGTTTAGTGTCGAATAGCGCTGGTTTCACTGTTACTTTCCAGGATCGCAGTAAAGGCACGGACACGATGCGTGAGCGTGCTAGCTTCGATCAGCATTTGTTTGTCCTCTACACCTAGAGGCAGAACGCTCACCAAGCTGTTCGTCAGTTCCTCCGTACTCAGTTTTTTCAGCATGTTCCAGTCAGCTTGCATTTCTTTGTGGTTGAGATAAGCCTGCAGGGCACTGATAAAACGTGATTTGTCCTGCGCTTCAGGTTCAACCGGCTCATCATAATCAGCAGCGAAAGTTGACCAGTCGGGTTTAATTAAGCGATAGCCCCGAGTGGTGCTTAATTCTTCCATGATTCGAAACCGACAGAGTCCGGTCAGAGCAATTTCCAATCGTCCATCGCGGGTTTCAGCGTAATGTGCGATGCGGCCGGCACAGCCAACCTGAAATAGTTCTGGTTTTGTGTTGTCATCACGAGGCTGAACCATACCGATCAGGTGATGCGTTTCCATTGCATCTTGTAGCATGTTCAGATAGCGCGGTTCGAAGATATTCAACGGCAGATTGCTGCCCGGTAAGACCACGGCATTAGGAAGCGGGAATACCGGCAAGGTCCCAGGCAATTGGTCAAAGTGCTGCATAAATGGAGACAATTTTTTCATAGTGCGACTGTCAGGCATTTTGGTATCCACTGCTTACCGAGCGCAAGGTATCTAGATAAAAAAATTCCAAAGATTGCGCGAAACCGCGTTTCTATTGAGTACGATAGTGATTGGTTGGTCAGCACAGGAGGCAAAATGTTCCACTGACGCTGGATAAAAAGAGATTCCCAGGATGTGTTGCAGCCGAAATCCGAAGGAGGCTCTGAATAAGGGCAAACAAATCTAACAAGAGAAATTTGTAAACTAGATTCCTCCTGACGGTCGCCTCCTCATAATCGGTAACCGTCAGATAGGATTCGAACTTCTACGGATAAAGGAGTTTTACGCTGAAGATACGCTGATCTGTTCTTTCTGTGCCGGCGCATTGCTGCTGGCGGAAACCGGCCTTTTAGACGGTTGGGAAGCGACCCAACACCGGGCTTTCGAATCCACTTTCCGGCGTAATTTCCCAAAGGTTAAATTGAATACGGCGAAAGCCCTGGTGACAACCGGTTATGGTAATCGCATCGTGATGTCGGGAGCCTCGGCGGCTTGACATAATGTGGTACTGTGCCTGATTGGCAGGTATGCCGGTCCCGCCGCCGCCCGAACCACCGCAAAGTTTTTTCTGTTGCAATGGCACGACGAAGCGGTACTGTTCCGACGGGGTCTGCTCGTCAGAGTCAGCACCCGCAATTTATTCAACGAGAATGCGCTCCTCCGCTCCCTCCACATGGACACGGAAAACGACAGCCCGCGCGCCATCCGGACCACCGCGTGGCGCGTGTATGGCCCGGGGCGGAATCACATAGGTGTCGCCGGCCCTGAGTATCCGATCGGGTTTCCCTTCCTCTACGTGTACCGCGCTTCCCTCCAGCACATAGAGAAACTCCTCACCCGGGTGGTAGTGGCGCGGTACCGTGGCGTTGGGTGGGATTACCACGTCGGAGATGATGACCTCGAGCCCATCGGCTACAGTGATTGGCGCGCGCAACATTTGATTTGAACCAGGTGGAGAAGAGCGTTTGGAGTCTGCGACCTGGGCGCGCGAGGATTCATCCCGATGTGGCGAAGCGCAGGAAGCGAACAGCAAAACGGTCAACACGATTAGGTATACTTTCATAACATCTTCCCGTCAGTTCAAGGCGAGTCCCGCGGACTCTGCAGAATGGGTGACACAGTTCACAATCGCAATAATACTATTCTTTCTGAAATACACCCCTACCTTCTAATTACAGGTGGCTTATAATCGCTACACTTGTTTGCCACCGCAATATTAGGAGGAAAGTCTATGAGCTTCACCATCGTTGAACAGTGTCCAGCACGCTTGAATCGTTCGGAGTTGGCTGTTCCGGGTTCGAGCACGAAATTCCTCGAAAAAGCCCCTCAGAGCGGGGCCGACGTCATTTTCCTAGATCTAGAAGATGCGGTTGCCCCGGATGACAAGGAGCAGGCGCGTAAGAACGTGATCGAGGCGCTGAACGATTTCGATTGGGGAGGCAAGACGCTCTCCGTGCGAATCAATGGCCTAGATACGCACTATATGTATCGAGACGTCGTTGACGTGGTTGAGCAGGCCGGAGACAAAATCGATCTTATAATGATTCCAAAAGCGGGCACGGCAGCAGATATCTATGCTGTTGATATGCTGATCACCCAGATCGAGATTGCCAAGGGGTACAAGAAACGGATCGGCCTGGAGATGATCATCGAGACCGCACTCGGCATGCAAAACGTGCACGAAATTGCTGCCGCGAGCCCCAGAAACGAGTCGCTGCACTTTGGTGTCGCCGATTATGCGGCTTCGACCAAGGCCCGCACGACCAGTATCGGAGGTCCTCACCCCGAGTATCATGTGTTGACCGATGCCGACGAGGCCGGAAAGCGTGAGGTCCACTGGGGTGATGTTTGGCACTACGCCATTGCCCGTATGGTGGTGGCGGCGAGGGCGAACGGACTGCGGCCGCTCGATGGTCCTTTCGGGGATATCAAAGACCCAGAAGGCTATAAGGCTCAAGCTATGCGTGCGGCCGTGCTCGGGTGCGAGGGTAAATGGGCGATTCATCCCAGCCAGGTCGACCTGGCCAATCAGCTTTACAGCCCGAGTGACGCGGAGGTGAACAAGGCCACACGGATATTGGAGGCAATGGAGCAGGCGCAAAAGGAGGGTAAAGGGGCGGTGACCTTGGATGGGCGTTTGATCGACATCGCGTCCATCAAGCAGGCTCAGGTCATGATCAAAAAGGCGGAGGAAATCGCCGCAAGAAGAGCAGGTTAGCTGGCAGGATCGAGCGCTGGCAGATTTGGTAATCAAGCCGCTGCCTGTAGCCGATCGAGTCCCAGCCCGCGTTTCTCACCAGGCGGCTATGGATGATTTTTAAGCATTGCAAAGAAAGCTCCGATGAATTGTGTGATTGCGAGGAGCGTGCCGAAGCTGCGGGCGAAGCGCGGCAGGCCGCGGCAATCCAGAAGTTCTTGTAGGACAACAGTACTAGATTGCTTCACTTCTTCCGCAATGACGAAATACTGAATTGATCAGAGTTTCCCTAGCATTGTGAGTCCTTAGCAAAAATTAAAGCCGCCTGGTGAGAAATGCGGTTTAGTGGGTACCGCCCACGAAATATCGATTACGGACGGTTTGTGTTAGTGCCGCTCTGTTTCTTGAGGCGCGGATGCAGTTATTCATACGAGGTGTTGAGCTAAGTCTGGCTGAACAAGCCGCTAATGGACGGTGCTCGACCCATGGCAGTCACTCATCCGCTCGCAATAAAAACAATTAGCGTCGGCTATGAAACTTGTTACTTATGACATCCAGTTCTCTCTCGGCAAGGACGACCGCTACGACCTAGAAAGAATTGCTGACACAGTTAGGGAAGATGAGTGTCTCATCACATCGAAAGTCCGCCGACTCAAAACAAGTTGAGAATAAGCGGCTAAACCGAAGCACTCGCCAGCTGCCGCTGAAAATCGGCGTCGTCATACCAACCCAGCGAAGAGTTGACTTTGAGATCTTCCCCGACCTCCCATTCTTCCCATCCGCTGAAACGCACGGCTTTGTTCGTGTCCTTGTGATGACCCTCGAACGTCCAGGTGTAGATGGCGTGATCACCGGCGGTCAGTACTGCGTCGCAATGCAGGACCAAGTCGGGAAAATCCGCCATGAAGCTCGCAGCCATGTCTGCGATTTCGGCTCTGTTTCGCATTGGTTCCCCACGATTAATGGCGAAACTGGTAACCTCGGTATAGGTTTCCGCGACGGCTTCGGGTGCCATCGAATTCCATGCCCCGACATGCGCTTCGGCCAGTTCGCGTATTTTTTCTGGGTCGTGATTCA
>JAHEIO010000069.1:0-3078 GCA_024639325.1 Gammaproteobacteria bacterium | reverse complement strand
CGATTAATGGCGAAACTGGTAACCTCGGTATAGGTTTCCGCGACGGCTTCGGGTGCCATCGAATTCCATGCCCCGACATGCGCTTCGGCCAGTTCGCGTATTTTTTCTGGGTCGTGATTCACCTCTGTGTCTCCTCGCGGCAGTGACAGCCATCGAGTTCACAACCTTGTTCTAGCCTCTACTACTCAGTGCTTTGGGCATTCGACATACGCGGCCTTTTATTCTCCAACCATATCATATGTCTTACTTTTGCGTGAACGATGTAGGTGGCGCATTCGCGTTCACCCTTTACCGTACGTGCTTTCCCGTCAGCCATTGGTTTGCGGGCCGTTTCTCCTGGCTTTGGCGCTTTCATAACACACGGTTCCTATGCTGAGATTAGTTTTACAGCGTCATGCAGTTGGCGGATGTACGCACACCTGAGGCTCTAAAGCTAAGCCTAACCGTGCTGCATGATAGTGATTGCATCACAATCACTATGAGAGTGGATTTACGCTACCCCAGTCAGTCCGTTAAATCAACGTTATACGTCGCGGATTTGACCCTGACCGGCGCGCCGCTCGTATAGTATCCGGCGCACGGCAGCAGTGAGTAGGCGCCGTCATCGATGTTGCGAGCCGGTGGATGGATATCGTTATGGAGCATTCGTCGGTAGACATCGAAGAGTGAACATTCGACAATTGTTACACGAACACAAATCCGAGGACCGCATGAGCACGATTAAACTGACGTATTTTGATGTCGATGGCGGACGCGCCGAACCAACAAGGATCGCTTTGTCGATTGGCGGCATTGAATTTGAAGATCACCGGATTTCGTTCTCGGAATTTAGACAGATGCGTTCTAGCACGCCATTCAATGCCCTGCCTGCCATCGAAATGAATGACGGTGTCTATACCCAGTCAAATGCAATGAACCGCTTTTTTGGGAAACAGGCCGGCCTGTACCCAGAGGACCCATGGCAAGCTTTTCTATGTGATGAAGTCATGGATGCTATAGAAGACTTAATGCATTTCCTCGTCCGCACTTTTGGTATGCGGGGCGATGAGCTCAAGGCTGCTCGCGAGAAGCTGGTGGATGGAGCGTTCACTACGTATCTCAGGACCCTGAATGCCCGGCTTGAGGCTGCGGGTGGAGAGTACTTCGCAGATGGCCGCCTTACGGTAGCTGACCTGAAAGTTTTTGTCTGGATTCGCGGATTGGATTCTGGTGTCCTGGACTACGTTCCCACCGACTTGGCATCCAGAGTGGCACCGCTGCTTGTGCAACACATGGAAAGAGTCGCCGCGGACCCAGGTGTGGTTGCGTACTATGAGGGGCGAGGGAAATAGCAGGCGGGGTTCTTCATTGCGGAAACTTTCCCGGAAATTCGATCGTTAGAAAACCTATACATGACTTATCGGCTTTATTATGCAGATGGCAGTGCCGCAATGGGCGCGCGAGTTGTCCTCGAAGAGCTCCGGGCTTCCTATGAGTTGATTTCTACTAGTATCTCGATGGATTCGCCTCGTGACCCTGAAGTGCTTGCGCTGAATCCCAATGGCTGGATCCCGGTCTTGGTGTGGGAGAAAGGTGCAATCTATGAATGCGGCGCTATTACGACGTTTCTGTGCGATCGTTATCCGCAATATCAGCTGGCACCTACTGTGAACGACGCCGAGCGGGGTCTTTTCCTTCAATGGCTGTTCTTCTTTTCAAGTTCCTTGCAGAACGCATACCAGATGTCTTACTACCCGTGGCGATTTTGTGACTCTAGTCAATGCGAAGCCAGCGCCAAACGCCGATCGGTTACGCGGTTGCGCGAGTTGTGGCAAGTAGTTGACGATGCCATTGGTGAAGGTGATTGGCTGTTGGGTAAGCGCTTCAGCGCGGTGGATATCTATCTTTTTATGCTGACTACCTGGTTGTCGCAGACCCATGACCACCCGTCCGTAGATTCGTTCGTAAATGTAAACAGAGTTGCAACAGCCATTATGCAGCGCCCTTCAGTCCAGCTCGTCTATAGGACCTACATAGATGACGCTACCGCGGTGCGCTTCAATCACGACAAGCAGTGACAATTTACGACCCGCTTCAGTCAGCCATTTGCGATCATAATCGACCACATAACGGGCGTATGACCGGTACCGTCTGGAGGCGCTGGGGGTGTCATCGCTATTAAACCGGCGATCCGTTAGCTGAAACGGTTCGGCAGCTAACCTGGGTCTTCCACAAAGGTTCGCTTCGCCAGGATTTTCATCCCGTTGACGTACTGTCGATTTGACCAGCCGCATTCGCTGGTCAGGTTTTCCCAGTTTTGTACGGAGAGCATTGTCCACAATGCATCCGTTGCTTTTTGAGGTTTCCATTCTGGCGCAAGTGTCCCGTCGGAATGCAGCGCGTCAATTGCTGCGCGGCAGCCGTCTCGCATGGCCAACATACGGTCTTTCCAAGCCGCCGCCGCCGCATCGTCAGTGTCCTGGGCCAGGAGCAGCGCCTTGGCGACGCCGTAAATGTCAGGGATGTAATGGCCCCAACACTCGATATATAAGGCCAGGCGCTCGACGCCAGCTTTCGCTGCGCGCGACGGCGCGAGCCGGCGATCCACGTCTAAAACCTCATCCAGATACCTCGTCGCCGCCACCAGCAGCTCCGCGCGCGATGCGAAATGCAGGTAGACCGCCTGACGGGAGATCCCAGCCGCGGTGGCGATATCCCCCATGCGGACGCCACGGCCCCCGTGCTCTTCAAGCATGCAGACGGTCGCGTCCAGGTCCGCCAATCCACCCTTCGACTGGAACGACCAGAGCGGCTGGGACGCCGTGCTCGACGGCGTCACCGCGGCGTACGTCAGCTATGCGCCAGATCTTGCTATACCGGGGGCGACGGACTCCATTCGTGCCTTGGTGGAGCGCGCGGTCGAGAAAGGTGTCCAACGGCTGGTGCTCTTGTCCGGTCGCGGAGAGGAGGAGGCTCAACTGTGCGAAAGCATCGTCCAGGACGCGGGCGTCGAATGGACCGTCGTTCGTGCCAGCTGGTTCAACCAGAATTTCTCCGAAGGGGAGTTTCTCGACATGGTATTAGCCGGCGCGATCACGC